>JAFNFZ010000066.1 GCA_017885485.1 Chloroflexota bacterium | reverse complement strand
AGCGTCACGGTGTCCTTTGTGTGGGGAACCACCTCCGGAGGGCCACATACCGGTGAGACCACCGGCAAAGTCATGGCCAGCGCCGGGGCTTTCTACTCTGACCTTGGCAGCCTGACTCCCGGCATCACCTACTACTACAGGGCCAAGGCANNGGTAGTAGCCAACGGCGGCTGGAGCGTGGTAAACGGAACCGGAGGAGGGGCTCCAACTATTCCGGCGGCTCCGACACTCTCTTCTCCGGCCAGTGGGGCCAATGTATCCGGGACGTCGGTCACCTTCCGGTGGAATGCCTCGCCGGGGGCGACGAAGTACTTCCTGATAGTGAGCACCAACCCGAGTCTGACTGTGGCACAGAGCACCTCCAGCGTGAGGAAGTACTGGGGTCAGTTGGGGAACGTGACGCAGTACACAGTCAGCGGATTTCCGAACAATGGAACCACGTACTACTGGTGGGTCTGGGCCGGGAATGCCAATGGTTGGTGCAGTCAAGACCAGGTAGTAGCCAACGGCGGCTGGAGCATCACCAATGGGCCCTAGCCGATCGTGTGGGCTGGTCCGATGTCGGACCCATGCAAATGGGCATAGCAAGTGAGAATCTGCAGCGTCATTCTACCACCCAACCTCAGCTTGGAGGCAAAGGGAGGCAGCCTGAAGTTCCACGAGGCGCTGGTGGGGTGGAGTGGCACACGACGGGAGCACTGACCCTCATTTAGTATTCTACTTCTCAGGCGCGTACATTTCCAAGAATCCGCAGTTCGCACATCGATAGACAATGATCTCGCGCCGTTGCGTGGGTACGCCCTTTACCGGAAAAGAGGCCTCGTGGATCGGGGCAAAGACATTGCGGTTGTTGCCGTAGTTACCTATTTCCTTGAGGTAGCCCTGGGCCATGTTTCCGGCGCATTTCGGGCACTGCTTGGATTCAGCCATAGTAGTCACCTCCTGAACAGGGCCAAGATCCTGGGTAGAGCCCTTCCTTGGAGACTGCTGGGTGCCCTGAATCCTACGGTGCAGTCATCGAGGCTGTCAACCTCAGCTTGTATACAAAGAGGGGATAGCTGAAGTTCTACAGGGTGCTGGTGGGTAGCAGGCAACGGGTTTCTTGACCCTTCTTCAACGGCCGCCTAGAATCCCAGAGGAAATATCCAAACGAGGAGGGAAGAGATGCGGTTCTTCAGACTCATGGCAATCGGTCTCGCGTTACTGCTGCTGGCTGGCGCAATTCTGGGCACGGCTTGTGCGGGTGCCAAAGGTGAACAAGGGCCAAAGGGTGCAGACGGGGTTGGGATGAAGAACATCGTGAACAACGGGGATGGCACCTTCACGGTGCGTCTCAGCAATGGTATGGAGTACACCACGGATGACATGACTGGCCCACAGGGCGAGAAAGGGGACAAAGGGGACACCGGTCTGACTGGCGCTGGAATCGCTTGGCAAGACGATTGGAGCAGTTCGACAACGTATAGCGAAGACGACGCCGTGGGATGGCTCGGATCGTCCTATGTCTCAAAGCAAGACAATAATACCAACCACGTGCCAACAGACACTATTTGGTGGGACTTATGGGTCGCGAAGGGTGACAGGGGTGACCAGGGCATTCAGGGGCCACCAGGCCCGAGCATGATAGTAGCCATGGGGTTCATTATTGGGGATGGAACTATTGGTCGCAGCTACAATATCACCAGCTGTAGCTGGAATGCTGCAGAGGAACGGTACGAGATCACTCTCACGGGTATCAACTACATCACCGGACGCTATGTCACTCTCGTTACCCCCACGACGGGGTATGTGTACGGAGCCGGTTATGAGAGTGACTCAGGCAAGCTCTGCGTGGTGCTAATCGGCAGCTCAGGCAACCCCACCGTGAGCTCCTTCTCTTTCATGGTTCTAGAAACTCCTTAGATTCTCTAGGCGGAATTGTGCAGAATCAGGCATGTGATGAACACACCACCCCGTTCCGAGACGTGCGTCCTAGAGCCTCTGGTGAGGCCACGTGGTCAGCGGAAAGATGAGGGCAGACTGAAGTTCTACAAGGCGCTGGTGGGGTCAAATCACTTAATGGCTGCAACAAGGATTCTCGCCACCATGAATGAGATATCTGATCCCACACATTTGCCTGCCTTCCTGTCGGCATTGCAGTCAATTGCCCAGGTTTTCAGATCCTTGTCATTGGAGAAGACTTACGTAAAGGCTGGAATGGTCAAAAGAGTTTGAACACTGTTTTCAATAGCCAGATAATTATGAGAATGACTGCGACAACAAGTGCTATATGGATCAGAGTGCCTAGATTAAGGACGACGAATCCCAGTAGCCACAAGATTGCGAGAATAATACCAATGACCAACAAGATACCCATGTTGCCTCCCTGTTATTCATTGTCCCCCCTTGTGACTGCCACGACCCGACACCGCCGTGCTACGACTGCAGAAATGCCTGACCGGATGGGTATCGTTTGGGGAACCTGCTCTGATGATAGGCAGACTGTCTGAGGGATGTCAAGAATCCCTTGTTATGTGAACAGCCTGAAGTTCTACAAGGGACTGGTGGGGTGACACCTCAAGGGAGCGCCGGGGTGTTGAAGGTCCTGGTACTGCCATGGTCCGTGCCATCGCCGACAGCTTTGGCCCTGAAATGATAGGTGGTGTCCGGTTCCAAGTCAGTGAGTTCAAAGCTGAATACTCCAGTGCTCGTCAGCGCTTGCCCGGCAGTCTCACTCAAATAGGAACTGGAGTCCGTCCACCACTGAAATGATACGTCGACACTTGAAGCTGTGCCCAGGCCAGTCAGATCACCATTCAAAGTGGCTGCATCCTCGGCAATCGCGGTGGCGTCAATGGTGACTACCGACGGGGGAGTGATGACTCCACCGCAGCCCGCGGGAGCGAGGGCCAGTGCCAAGAGCAGTATGATGATGGCTTTGAGTCGGGGATGCATTTCCTCGCCTCGTCGCTCCGTTCACTCAGGTGGCGGTCTGGTCAGCATTGTACCACTCCAACCTCGGCTTGGATACAAAGGGGAAAAGCCCGAGGTTCTACAAGGCATTCGCTGGCAACTGTGACCTGAGAAGTGGTACAAGTATTGGGGCAGGTCAATCGGGGCATTGAATACGGAGGAAGACTTGTCAAAGGAGAGCAAAACATCTATGAAAACTCCGCAAGAATACATGGAAAGCCTGAGAAAGCTCGAACTGGTAGTATACATGTTCGGCAAAAGAGTCAAGAATGTCGTGGATGATCCCATAATCAGACCATCCCTCAATGCGATTTCCATGACTTATGCCCTGGCTCATAATCCGAAATACGAAGATCTGATGACAGCGACCTCCCACATCACTGGGAGGAAGATCAGCCGGTTCACCCATATTCATCAAACCGTCGATGACCTTGTCAAGAAAAGCAAAATGGGCAGGCTGCTTGGTTCCCTGACAGGATGCTGCTTCCAGAGATGCGTCGGGATCGACGCCTTGAATGCCCTATCAATGACAACATACGACATAGACGCAAAGTACGGTACTGGATACAACAAAAGACTCTTGAAGTATCTCGAATATGTCCAGGAGAACGATCTTGTTTGCGACGGAGCCATGACTGATCCAAAGGGTGACCGTTCCCTGCCGCCCCACAAGCAGACTGATCCTGACCAGTACCTCAGGGTAGTCGAAGAAACAAAGGACGGTATTGTCGTGCGCGGGGCCAAAGCCCATCAGACAGGGGCCGTGAATTCCCATGAGGTCATTGTAATGCCCACTATTTCCATGAGGGAAGAGGACAAGGATTACGCGGTTTCCTTTGCGTTGCCCAGCGACACCAAAGGCATAATCTATGTCATAGGACGTCAGTCATGCGATACCAGGAAGCTGGAAAAGGGCAAAATCGATCAAGGCAACATAAGTTTCGGAGGACACGAAGCGTTGATAATATTCAATGATGTCTTCGTTCCATGGGACCGGGTATTCATGTACAAGGAATATGACTTCTCCGGCCAGCTGGTGGAGCAATTCGCCTCGTACCACCGGCAAAGCTATGCCTGCAAGGTTGGAGTCGGTGATGTCCTCATAGGCGCGACACAGACGATTGCNNNNGCAGACGTAGGCGAGTGGATAAAGAAATACTTCAAAGGGAGGGACGATATCCCAACGGAAAACAGGATGCGTATCCTCCGGCTTATCGAGAACATAACACTCGGCACTGCGGCAGTAGGATATCTTACTGAATCCATGCACGGTGCCGGTTCGCCACAGGCACAGAGGATCATGATCTCCCGCCTGGTCAACATCAAGAATAAGCAGGAAGCAGCGAAGAGGCTGGCTGGCATCAGAGAGGATGAAGAGGCGAAGTGACCTGCCCCGATGGAGGCGGACTCGTCATTACGACACAGGGGCGGAAGGGTGAGGGTCGTGGCTGAGAGATGGTGGGTCATGGGGGACAGCGAGGGCAGCGTAGGAATAAGAAGCGAGGGGAATGTCAGGTGTAGGTGAGCAGGTATTAGGAGAGAAATCAGCTACTGTTGAGCCGTGGAAGCCCTGTTGGTCTTCTTGATGCGGCGGTAGAGGAAGAATCCCAGCAGGCCGATGGCTGATGCAGCCGCAGCCGCCAGTATGCATATTGCAGTCCAGAAGCCCCATGCACATGCGCCAGTGCCACAAAACACGATACTACCTCCTGTGCTATCCCTCAATGCTTGGCTATGTGCCAATGGTAGCATAGACATGCCCTTTGTCAAACGAGAAGTGCTTTGACGCAAAAAAGGTGAAACGACTATCATCTGGTTGGTCAGGCAGGTTATGGCTGGATTGTTGGAGCGCCGTGAGAGGGCGGTGCTTGAGGGAGAGGCCCAGTTCGGCCGTTTTGCGGGGCCGTTCCGGGATCTGAATCTAGGGGACGCGGAATGCGGAATCCCGCGTCTTCTTGGGCTGAGGCGCTTCCGGCTGAAGGAATGGGTGCACATTGCAGTGGTCCATCAGGAATGGTACCTGAGCCTGGCGATGGTCGACCTGGGGTTCCTGGTGACCTCGTGGCTGCATCTGTATGATCGACGGACCGGCAAGGCTTTCGAGCACGCGCGTAAGCTGCCACCCGGCAGGTTCCAGGCCCCGGCCAACATGTGGGATCACTCGGGGCGGTTCGCGGCGTGGGGATATCGGGTCTCTGTCCACAATCACCTTGAGAGGCAAGTGCACCGTTTCGAGGTCGAGGTGATGGCGAAGGGGCAACTGCTGGCAGTCGTCGGCAGCCTGGTGCTGCACGAGGATCCTGCCCGGACGCAGCCGCTGGTCGCCCTGCTCCCCCTGGGGCGCAACCGCCCCATGTTCACGCACAAGTCGGCCTGCCCGACCAGCGGAGTGCTCAACATAGGTGGCGAGAGGGTGGAGTTGACACCGGACCGCTGTGTTGCGCTGCTGGACTACCACAAGGCGTATTACCCCCGCAACACCTTCTGGAGGTGGGCCACTTTCGCCACCGTTGATGCGATGGAGGGCATACTGGGCGTCAATCTGACACACAACGTGATGGGGGATGACACTCGATTGAACGAGAACTGCGTCTGGCACGGGAACCGTATCTCGGCTGTGGGAGCCGCCCGCTTCGACATCCCCAGGGATCCAATGCGGCCATGGACGATTCGGACCGATGACGGGAACGTTGAGCTCCAGCTTGTGCCCCAGGGGCTGCGTCGGGAGCGAGTCAACCTCGGCCTGGTCAGGTCGGCTTACGACCAGCCTTACGGCCTGTACTCGGGAACGCTNNGGCGATTAGATCCGACTTGACAAAGTGGTACAATAGCCAAGGACTGGTCAGGGAGAATGACCGATACATCTTGAGCGGAGACTCTGTGGAAGGGAGGGCGAATGAGCATGGAAGACTGGGTGAAGGGAGTTGTCAGGAAGGCAGTAAGAAAGGAGCTGGGGGAAGAGCCACAGAGCATCACGATGACATCCACGAGATTGACTTCCAAGAAGTTCTTCCCTGCGTCGGCCTCGGTGAAGAT
>JAFNFZ010000065.1:2915-3102 GCA_017885485.1 Chloroflexota bacterium | reverse complement strand
CCGATACCCACGGCATCGTCTATACACCGCAGCCCATTGTGCAGTTCATGGTCAAATCGGTGCAGGAGATCCTCCGCCGGGACTTTGGCCGCTCCCTATCCGACCAGGGCGTACACATCATCGACCCGTTCGTGGGAACAGGCAGCTTCATCGTCCGGATCATGCGGGAGATGCAGAAGTCCAGACT
>JAFNFZ010000065.1:0-2882 GCA_017885485.1 Chloroflexota bacterium | reverse complement strand
TGAACATCGAGCATGCGTACTATGAGCTCACTGGCAAGTATCAGCCCTTCGAAGGCATTTGCCTGGTAGATACTTTTCAGCTCTACGAGCCGGCCCAAAAGCAACTGTCGTTCTTGACCGAAGAAAACACGGCGCGGGTGGAACGCCAGAAAAGATCGCCCATATTCGTCGTCATCGGCAACCCTCCCTACAACGCTGGGCAGGTGAACGAGAACGATAACAACAAGAACCGCAAGTACCCTGCAATTGACGGGCGCGTCTTCCAGACTTACGGGAAGGCGTCCGAGGCCACCCTTCAGAGGCGACTGAACGATCCCTATATCAAGGCCATTCGCTGGGCGTCCGACAGGATTGGAGACGAGGGCGTTGTTGCTCTCGTAACCAACAGCAGTTTTCTCACAGAAATCACCTTTGACGGCATGAGACAGTGTCTCGAACATGACTTCGATGCCCTCTATGTCCTAGATTTGGGAGGCAACGTGCGCAAGAATCCCAAGCTCTCTGGAACCACTCATAACGTCTTCGGGATTCAGGTAGGAGTGAGCATCAATCTTCTGATCAAGAAAGAAGGCAAGCAGGTCAGACAGGCCAAGATTCGCTACGCTCGTCTTGATGAGTTCTGGCGCAAAGAGTGGAAGTGCGATTTCCTAGATCAGGAGGCTTCCGTACAGGCAATTGACTGGAAAGAGATAGTGCCCGATAGAAGACACTCTTGGCTCACCGAGGGCCTGCAGGGTGAATTCGAAATCTTCCTGCCCATGGGAACGAAGGAGGCCAAAAGCTCAAGTAATGCTGAGGTCAAGGCAATCTTCAAGCTCTTCAGCCTCGGGGTAGCCACAAACCGCGACCCGTGGGTTTACTCGTTTGCTCCTCCGGCTCTAAAGGAGCGTGTGGCCACGTTTGTAGGAATCTACCAAGCCACACTTGACTGCGTGAAGAGACGACAACCCAAGACTGCAGAAGAAATCATTGACACAACAGACCCCAGGATTAAATGGACAAGGCAGGTCAAAGCCGCTTTACTCCGCCGTGAGGAAACGGCGCTCAGTCCTGACCGTTTTCGCATTTCCATGCATCGCCCATTTACAGAGCAGTATCTGTACTATGACTTCTTCTGGAACGAAGAGCAGTATCAAACACCTCTCTTCTTCCCTTCCGCCTGCAGCGAGGCTGAAAACCGTCTCATCTGTCTCACTGACAAGGGCTCAGAGAAGCCCTTCCTGGCCTTGGCCAGTAATCGTCTGGTCGACCTGCATCTTGTTGGTGCCGGATGTGGCTCGCAATGCTTCCCTTTCTACGCCTACGCCGAAGACGGCAGCAACCGTCGGGAGAACATTACCGACTGGGCTCTGACGCAGTTCCGAGCGCATTACCGTGACGACCGCATCTCTAAATGGGACATCTTCCACTACGTCTATGCCCTTCTCCACCATCCCCAGTACCGCGAGAAGTACGCCGCCAATCTGAGGCGGGATCTCCCCCACATCCCCTATGCCCCGGACTTTCGCGGATTTGCCACAGCCGGAGCCAGGTTGGCCGACCTCCACGTAAACTACGAGAAACAGGCCGAATACCCGCTACAGAGGCTGGAGAACAAAGACATTCCATTGAACTGGCGAGTGGAGAAGATGAGACTCTCCAGGGACAAGACGCAGCTCATCTACAACGATTTCCTGACGTTGGGCGGGATTCCGCCTGAGGTCTTCGGGTACCGACTCGGCAACCGTTCAGCTCTGGACTGGATCGTCGATCAGTACTGGGTCAGCACCGACAAGCGGAGCGGCATCGTCAACGACCCCAACCGCCCCGATGACCCGGAGTACATCGTCCGCCTCATCGGCCAGGTGATTACGGTCAGCCTGGAGACGGTGAAGATCGTGAGAAGCCTGCCAAGCTTAGAATAGGTGTGCACTTGCCTTTGAAGCAAAAGGAGAAAGGAGTCGAATCATGAAGATCAGTGCCCGTAATGTGCTCAAGGGAAAGGTCAAGCAGGTGAAGCCCGGTACTGTGAACAATGAAGTGATCATTGCCCTGCCCGGCAAAGCCGAAATAGTGGCGGTGATCACCAAGGAATCGTCCAAGAACCTGAAGCTGGCCAAGGGCAAAGAGGTCTATGCGGTTATCAAGGCCTCGAACGTGATGATTGCCGTGGACTGAGGGATCGTTGGGCGTGTGCCGTCACGGTTCGCGGGAGCGAGGCTCCCCCCTGGCGTCACTGCCCGATGACGTGGACCGCGGTTGCCTTGAAGGATACATGGGCCTGCTTCCCGATCTGCAGTCCCAGTTCTTCGGCTGACTGTTTGGTGATCAGCGCCACCAGGGCGAAACCGCAATCGAGCTGTACTCTGGCCAGAGCGCCGGACAGGGCCAGTCCGGTTACCTGGCCTGAGAAGGAGTTCCTGGCACTGGTTGACGCCCCTCTCAGTGACAGGGTTATGTCCTCCGGTCTGATGCACAGGTGTACTTCGTCGCCGGGGTGACTACTGGCAATGGCCTCTACGTCGTGGCCCTGGACGTCTATGTGAACCAGGCCCTCTCGGTTCGAGTTCACCTTCCCCTGCAGGATGTTCTCCACCCCTACGAAGCGGGCCACCCTGAGATCCGTCGGAGTGCTGAAGATCTCACTCGGCTTGCCTATCTGCACCAGTTCACCATCCATCATCACCCCGATTCTGTCCGCCAGGCGCTGCCCCTGGGCCATCTCGTGTGTGGCTATCACAATGGCGGTTCCGTTCTCCCGATTGAATCGCAAGATGAATTCCTCGATCGTCTTCTGGCTAACCGGGTCTAGATTGGCCGTAGGCTCGTCCAGTAAGAGCGCCTGCGGGTTGGTGATGAGTGCTCGTGCCAGGGCTACCTTCTGGGTTTCGCCACCCGAGAGC
>JAFNFZ010000064.1 GCA_017885485.1 Chloroflexota bacterium | reverse complement strand
TGGCAGGCCGCCACGGCCTGCATGTGAAAGGTGGTGACCATGGCGAAAGCAGCTAAGAAGCTACTGAAAGACTACAGCGGTCCTGTACTTCCGGTTGTTCATCTGGAGGATTTCGATCAGGAGACGCTGGCCAAGCTGGCATACCAGTATGCCAGAGCCTACCAGCAGATTGACGGCCACTGGTATGAGATCGTGGCCCAGAAATACGGCAAGAAGGTGGCTCGCGATCTGGACAAAGAGGTCTGGCTGAAGAACATCCCGCCGACCGCAATTCGCACGCTGGAAGCCATGGGGCATAAGAAGAAGGACATGGCTGGTATTCTGAAGGTAACCCAACTGCACCCGGCTGCCGGCGGCTGTCCGCATCTTTATGATTACGAAGTCGAGCTGGCAAGTCCCACCAAGGGCATTGTGAAGGTTCCCCGGTGCCGGCCCATGCGGTACTGGAGAGACAAGGGGGATATGGACTTCGTCAGGGTCATGTGCCGTGAATGGGATATTCCTGGATTCGGCATCACCGGCACGTCACTTATTCCTGAAGTCAAGTGCCGGCCACTGGTGATTCCTCCGTACGATGCTCCATACACACGCAAAGAGGAAGGCTACGACTGCATCTGGGAATATTCACTGGAACCCAAGAAGGGAAAGAAGGCGGCCAAGAAGCCTGCCAAAAAGAAGAACTAGACCAATTTCGTGCCCGTGCCCCAAATCGATACCAATACCCTCGGTGGGTGGTGACGCGGTGGTCAGGCCCATCCAACGTTAACACATTTTGAAACATCGTTGCTGCTTCGTCGTTGCCTGTCTCGCCACCTCTGATAACAAATTAGCCAGTTCTTCGTTACTTGAAATACAAATTTCAAACAGATGGTATCGAAACGGTTCAAGTCCAGTACCGCCCACCTCAAACCTGAGAGGGAAATGGCGATTGTGTTCAAAACATCAGGCTGTCTTCCTCTATCCCTTTGGCGCCAAATGGTCACAGGGGGTCCACAACCACCTGCGTTCTCAGACTCTACAACCGGACCTGCCTAGACTCTGATCTCAAACGGTGTGGATGTGGACGTAGGTCTATTGTGGGCCTGCAAACCTGATCTGGTCATACCCGTCTGTATCCAGATTGAGACTCGGTGGTACAATGCTGTCGGGGAATGGTTCTCTACAGCCACTCCGGAAGGCATCCTGAAAATGACGGGAGGACAGAGATGAGCATCATTCTAATGGAAGCCTACTTGGTCAGGTACGAGAAACAGGCGGAGTTCCAGTCATCGCTGAAGGAATTCATCAAGTTCAAAAAGGGCCACCCGAAGGTTTTCGAAGGCTTGAGATCGTGGAGACTCCTGCAGCAGTCCTATGGGGGCATAGCCAACTCATATGTCGAGATGTGGGAGTTCGATAGTCTGCCCCAGTTGGAGAACTGCAACACCAGACTGCGCAAGACCAAGGCAATGAAGAAGATCCTGGCGGACTTTTACGGTGAGATAGACCATACAACCTTCACCCGCTCCATGTGGGAAAACGTCGCCTAGCCCAGAGATGATCGGGAACAACAAAGGGGAGTACCGCCATGAACACGGAAATCTATCCTTTCAAAGTGGGTGATTTTGAATGCATGGCCGTCAGCGATGGCACATGGACATACGGACCACCCATCTTCCCGCCGCCTGCTGCTTTCCTTTTCGCCAACGCGCCGAAAGAACTAGTTGACCAGGCGCTCAGCGAACACGGGATACAGCCAGAGCACTGGATGGCGTATGTAAGCCCGTTTATCTGCTTGATGGTCGACACAGGCAGGCATAGGGTGCTAGTGGATACCGGTGCGGACGGTCTTGACCCAAACACAGGAAGACTGCTTCGAAACCTGCAAGCTGTGGGGATTGGGACTGGTGACATAGACACAGTCATCCTAACCCACGGTCATGACGACCACACCGGCGGGAACACCGACGCCGAGGGCGAGCCGGCTTTCCCCAAGGCCCGCTATGTTATGTGGAAAGAAGAGTGGACTTTCTGGACTTCAGAAGCTGGAAGACTCTATGAAGATGTTGAAATTGCATTCATACGCAAGAACCTCCTCGCTATTCAACATCAACTGGACCTACTTGACCATGAAGCAGAAATCGTGCCCGGCATTCGTGCGGTCGCGGCACCAGGGCACACATCTGGGCATATGGCTGTGGCTATCTCCTCAAAGCGAGAGCAACTGCTCTTCGTGTCTGACGCCTTTCTCCATCCCATTCATGTTGAGCATCCGGAATGGCATGGGGCCATTGACATGGCGCCTGAACAGGTTACGCAAACGAGACACCTTCTGTTGGATAGGGCCGTAACTGAGAAGACTTTGATGCTTGGCTTCCACTTTCCATTTCCAGGTCTCGGCCACGTTGTCCGCAAGGGAACAGGATGGCAGTGGCAGCCGATCCGAAGGCCGGATCAAGACTGAGCGTTTCCTCCTCCAACTCCTGCAACTGTAACCTACGAAGTGGTGCAACCATTGGCATCGGGCCAGGGACGGCGCCGGAAGGGCTGAGAAGCTGGTACTAGTTGGCCACAGTCTGACTAAGCCAGATCAAAGGCCAGTTGAAGGTTCCAGTTCTGTCTTTGGTCCAGTACTGCCCACTGCCTGCAAGAGTTAGCAGGTGTCAGGCAACGGTGTACCAGAAGTCAGCAGATGAGTTCCTGGGCGTTAGGGTCTAGCCAACGCGGGCAGCCTTTCCAGTGGCCAAACATAGCAAGACATGACCCACTGCCTAGAGAACCTTGAAGCGTAGATGGATCATGTTCATGAATTGGAAACTGTCGCTCAGGTTCATGAACGCGATGGTACTCCATTTCCACGATGGATCCTTTGGCACACGGCTGAACAGGGGCCAATCGTCAACGATCTCAATGCGGCTGTCCCACTTGGCAAGCTGATTTGCCGAGCCAACGGCCCATTTC
>JAFNFZ010000063.1 GCA_017885485.1 Chloroflexota bacterium | reverse complement strand
ACCTCAGCTTGGATACAGAGGGGAATAGGCTGCGGTTCCACCAGGCGATGGTGAAGCGACCAGGATGGCAGGCCCGCAATAGACCCACACCCGCAGCAATACCGTTTGAGATCAGAATCTAGGCAAGCCCAGCCGTATAGGGTGAGGGCAGGCACCATCTCAGAATCTCATGGATGCCCCACTGACGTCACCGCTGCTCTCCTGATATCCGCCCCGCGCTGTAGTCTAATGGCAGTCCCTGTAGTCATGGCTGGTTGTGGCTGACTAGATGGGCAGTGCAGCCGTTTCGGCCTTTGGCTTGAAGACCAGTGCCGGTTGCATCCTCTCGTTGTACTTGAAGCCCACGCCATGACGCGCTCTTCCGTACTTGGCTTCCATGGTTTCCAGAGGTCCGGCATCCAGCGCCCGCATGGGGCAGCCAGCTACACATATCGGCTGCTTCCCCTCCGCCCAGCGATCCAGACAGAAATCGCATTTCTGCATCTTCGGGTTCTCCTCGGCTCCGAACTGGGGAGCATTGTACGGGCACGCCCTGAGGCATTTGTCACAGGCATCCCTGCCCAGGCAGAGATCACGGTTGACCACAACGATGCCATCTTCTTCTCTCTTCGATATCGCATTCACGGGACAAGCCGCCAGGCACGCTGGTTTGGCACAGTGATAGCAGGCGCTGGCCAAGAAAGCCAGGAAGGGATGGGGGTACTTGCCTCTTTCTATGGTGGTCACCCGTATCCAACTGGCCGGCCCAGCCGGAACATCGTGCCAGTCCTTGCAGGCTACCACGCAGGTGTAGCAGCCGGTGCATCTGGTCTGATCAAAGAAGAAAGCAAGCTGCATGTTATGCCTCCCTGGTTACCGCATTCTTGTGCCACTGATCTCGCTCCATGATGGCGTCAAACGGGTTCAAACCTGGCCACTTCCACCAGGGCGGTATTCGTGCAGAAGGCCCCTCCCGGTGAATGGGCATCTCTAGTGAGAGTATTGGCGCATCCCCCCCTGTCAACGCCGTTTTCGTCAGGGTCGAACCAGGTCCCCTGCGGAACATCGACTACCCCGGGCATGATCCTCTCAGTGACTTTGGCGGCGATCAGTATCTGACCGCGGTCATTGAAGACTCTGACCATATCACCGTCTTCTATGCCTCTGGCCTTGGCATCGGCCGGGTTCATCAACGCGGCGTGCTTTCCCAGTTCCCTCAGCCAGGGGACAGTGTGATACTGGGTATGAGCCCTCTTGATGTTGTGGGTAGTGATAAGCTGCAAGGGATACTTCTTCGCCAGCGGATCATGCCTCCCTTCCCAGGCCTCAATGTACTTGGGAACAGGAGGCAAATCCGGATTGTTCATGTCTGCTATGCGCTGTGAGAATATCTCAATCTTGCCGCTCGGAGTTGAAAAGGAATGGTTCTGCGGATCGTCGATGTGTTTTTTGTAGGCTACGTAAGGCTCCGAAAGCCTTAGCTTGTGGATTCCGTCACGCTTGAACGATTCATAGTCGGCGATATCTGGGCTGCCCCCCACAATCTGCCGCAACCATTGATCTTCTGTCTTGTCGCTGTAATCAGAGATGCCCATCCTGGCCGCCAGCTCGGTACATATCTCGAGGTGTGACTTCGACTCTCCGACGGATTCAACAGCCTTGCTCATGTATCCGTAGGCCCCGGTGCCTCCTCCGGTGGTGACATCATTTCTCTCCATGCAGGTGTTCACCGGTAGAACCACATCCGCGAACCTGGCGCCGGGAGTCATGAACTGCTCGAAAACAATGTGGAACTCCAGGCTCTTCAGGGCGCGAACCGCCTTGTTGACATTCAGGTACTGGTTAGGATAGCTGGTGTCCACCTGATAGAGGAGCTTGTAGTCTGCTGGATAGCCACCGGCCTTCCCCCGGATAATGGCGTCGGAAAGCTGAGTGGAGTTCATCTGGCCATATTGCATGTTCATGCCCAACGTTATGGCCCACAGTATCTCTTCTTCTGATATACGAATGGTATCCAATGGCATAGCGTACTTGTGGGGTGGAAGGACTGATTCGACTGGATTCAAGGGGATCGCCATGCCCATCCCGTATTTCAGATAGAGAGCTTGGCCAGGTGCCCAGGATGTCCCGGCAGCGTTCCCACCGTGAATTCCCAGGTTGGCAGTGATAGTAGCCAGAACCATCGCTGCCCGATGGTATTGTTCTCCGTAGGCAGTCCGCCCAGGTGCTATCCCAGCTATCAGGGCCGCGGGTTTCCTGGAAGCATATTCCCTGCCCAGGCTGGCTATGGTAGCCGCAGGCACGCCAGTAATGGCCTCCGCCCAAGCCGGAGTCTTGGGCAGCCCATCCTCTACACCCAGAACGTAGTCCTTGAACCGATCGAAACCGATGCTGTAGGTGTCAATGAACGTCTGATCCTGCAGATTCTCCGCAATGATCACGTAGCCCATGGCAATGAGCATGGCGGCGTCGGTTCCGGGCACAATGGGGATCCACTGGTCGGCAAACGCAGCCGCAGAGGGCGTGTATCTGGGATCAACCGAGACGATCCTGATGCCCGCCTCCCTGGCTTGAGCCAGGTACCAGGCCGTATTGGTATCGTGCACGGTGACGGCGGGGTCACAGCCCCATAATATGATGAGCCGGGAGTTCAGCAGATCGTCCCTCGTACTGCCGGTGAATGGCAGGCCGTAGGTTGCCAGCTCTGCAAAGACGCCGGCCTCAAAAGAGAATATGCCCCAGGTCTCGGAGCATCCCCCGGCCAGGCAAAGCAACCGGTAGTGCGGCAGCGCGCGGTGGAGTGTACCCACATCACCGCCGGACCAGCGGAACACTATCGCCGCCGGGCCGTAGATCTCTTTGACCCGCTTGAGTTCCTTGGCCACTGTTTCCAGGGCCTCATCCCAAGAAATGCGGACGAACTCTGCCTCACCTTTTTCTCCGACTCTCTTCAGCGGATGCAGGATCCGGTCGGGGGCATAGAGCCTTTGCCGGTAAGCACGGCCTCTGGCGCAAGCGCGGTACTGAGGCTCAACGCCGTCATCGGTCTCTATCCTGGTGAGGATGCCATCCTTGATGTGCAGCTTGAGCAGGCAGGTCCCCCCACAATGGCTGCTATGCGTATGGCATATTACCTTCTCGTCGGCCTCAGACATGCAGCATACCCTCCCTCCCAGACTCTCTAAGGTGTTGCGTTTGAAGACCTAGAGAAGTCTGTCAATGCACTACTGGTCGATGCGCAACAGGTCTTGGCGTTCAACAGCATTTGACTGTGACCCGGATAGCTTCACGGTTGGGGTGCATCCGCTTGTGGAGCATCATCGCCTCGTCAAACCGATCCAGCGGTAGTACTTCTCCCAACAGCGCCTCCGTTGGTACACGCCCTTCATTCAGCAGCCTGACCGCTGTTTGCATAGACGGTTCGGTTGAACCAAGACCACCGCGGACCGTGAGTGCATTCAGGACGATCTTGTCAGTGACGATCTGCGATGGGGCCCCCTTCTTGAGACCGGCCAGAAGAACTGTCCCGCCGAACATGACCAATTCAAAGGCCTGTTGCACAGCGACCGTGGACATCGCAGTGATGTCCATGACCACCCGGGCCCCCCAGCCGTTGGTGATTTCCTTCACTCGCTCAACAGCGTTCTCCCTGTCTACGTTGATGATGTGGTGTGCCCCAGCCTTGCGGGCGGCGTCGAGGCGAAGGCTATCAGCCGACGTTCCGGTGGCTATGACGCAGGAGGCTCCAGCCGCTCTGGCCGCAACAACGCACATCAAGCCATTATGACCCGGACCCTGCACCACAACCGTGTCTCCTTCTCTCACACCGGCCACGTCTACCCAGTTCACCGCATTGGCCAGAGGCTCAAAGACCGTAAAATGCTCTGCTGGCAAGGATTCGGTCAGTTTCATGAGGTTGGTGCCCGGGGCGATACACATGTATTCGGCGTAGCCACCCCACAGCCCACCGTGAACATCCAGCCCCATGGTATACCCGTAGACCAGCAATTTCTCATGGTACAGGCTGCTTCTCAATACACAATCGATTGCCACCCGGTCGCCGATGGCTACGGGAAATCGGGCATCGTCAGCCAGTGCCTCAACACGACCTAGCATCTCGTGTCCCGCCACAACCGGGAAGACCTGTCCAGGCGTGGTCTCGTGTCCCGCAAGCTGTTCGAGATCAGTGCTGCACATCCCCACAGCTTCAATTCTGACCACCGCCCCACCAGGTGGAGGCGTGGGTTTGTCAAACATACGCATCTCGTAGGTTCCATCACCATTGAACACCACTGCTCTACATTTCGCGGTCATCGGCCTCCTCCTTGGTCCATCTATCCAAGCACTCCGTTCGCGGCACCGCCGGCTCGAACACTACGTCGCCTTGTACACCCGGCACAGCAGCCCCCTGAAGTAGCTGTCTCCCATGTGGTCAGAGACTTCGGGGTCATCTGGCAGGATCGAATCGATGTTTGACTCCCACACTCCAAAAAGGCTCGGTTCCGCCTCCGGTTTCTCCGGGTACCACCAGTAGCCGTCCGCGTGGACCACCGAGGGAGCCATCCCATCCAGCAGCTGCGCCTTCTGCGTGATCTTGCCCAGGGGGGTCTCAATGCAGACCTTGTCGCCTTCCGCGATGCCCAGCCGGGCAGCCGTCTGCGGGTTGATCTGCAGCAGGGGCTCAGGGTACCTCTTCCTCAGCTTGGCTATCTGCCGGCCAGTGGAATGATGATACGCCC
>JAFNFZ010000062.1:2625-4420 GCA_017885485.1 Chloroflexota bacterium | reverse complement strand
ACTATCAACTGGGCGAGGTTCAGGACATAGCTGACTTTGTAGGCGATTCTCTGGAGTTGAGCCAGAAAGCGGCAAAGACCGAAGCGCGGGTGATCGTCTTCTGTGGAGTCCACTTCATGGCCGAGACCGCTTCCATCCTCTGCCCGGACAAGGTGGTGCTTCTACCGGTCATGGAGGCTGGCTGCCCTATGGCAAATATGATCACGGCTGAAGACCTCAGGCGTTTGAAGAGGGAACACCCGAAGGCAATCGTGGTGTGTTATGTCAACACCAGCGCGGAGGTTAAAGCTGAGTCCGATATCTGCTGCACCTCAGCCAATGGAGTGCAACTTGTGCAGAAACTTGAGGCTGAGGAGATCATATTTGTCCCAGATCAATACCTGGGCCATTACATAAGCACGCAAACCGGAAGAACGACTCAGACCGCCACAAACACGCAGACCGACATAAAGCCGCAGTCTGCCAGAAATACCCATACTGAAAAAGGCACGCACACCGAAAAAGAAATGATCCTCTGGCCCGGCTACTGCCCCACGCACGTTTGCATTCAGGCTGAGGACATCCGCAGGGTGAGGGGGATCCATCCGCGGGCCGAAGTAATGGTTCATCCAGAATGCCGGCCAGAGGTAGTTGCACTGGCCGACTTCGTCCTTAGTACTGGTGGAATGATTCGCCACGCTCGCAATACTCAAGCCAAAGAGATGGTCGTGGGGACGGAGATCGGGATAATACACAGGCTTAGAAAGGAGAATCCTGACAAGATATTCGTTCCCCTGACCGAACAGGCTGTGTGTCCGAATATGAAGCTCATTACCCTCCAGAACGTTCTCTGGTCTCTGGAGGACATGTCTCCTGTGGTCAAGGTTCGTGACGATATCAGGCTCAGGGCGAAGAAGGCCGTGGATCGAATGATCGAGGTTAGCTAGAGAGCGACCCTGGGCTTCTTCAGCTTGAGGCTGTCGGGCATGCGGCTTCTTCTCCGTTTATCGCGATTGTCATCCCCTGACCGCCAACACGATTCGGCTTCCTGACTCATGATGGATGTCCTCGAAGGACTCAACCCCGCTCAAAAGAAGGCGGTAGAGACTGTGCAGGGGCCACTCCTTGTCCTCGCCGGCCCTGGCAGTGGCAAGACAAGAGTAATTGCCCACCGGATTGCCTATCTCATCAGGGTATGCGCCGTTAGCCCACATTCCATCCTGGCGGTGACCTTCACCAACAAGGCAGCCCGGGAGATGAGGGAGAGACTCCAGCAACTTCTGGGACGCACAGTGGAACAGCTGTCAGTGGGTACGTTTCATGCTATCTGCGCCGCCGTTCTGCGTCGGGATGGTGGGCCGATTGGGTTGAACCCCAGGTATGTGATCTACGATGATGGCGACCAGATCGGTCTGATAAAGCGCAGTCTGCAGGAGCTTGGTCTTGATCCAAAGACCTACAATCCGAGGGCTCTTCAGAGTGCAATAAGTGCCGCAAAAACCCAGTTGCTCACCCCTGAGGATTACGCCGAGCGCACTCGGATCTACTTCGAAGAGATCACCTACAGGGTATACCAGCACTACCAGATGCTCCTTGGTCAGAATCAGGCACTGGACTTTGATGATCTTCTGATGAAGACTCATCAACTCTTCCAAGCTCACCAGAGGGTATTGGCGCGATACCAGTCACGCTATACTCATGTTCTCGTTGACGAGTTCCAGGATACGAACCTGACACAGTATGCGCTGGTAAGGCAGCTGGCAGGTGAGCGTCGCAATATCTGCGTCGTGGGTGACCCGGACCAGTCAATCTATTC
>JAFNFZ010000062.1:0-2573 GCA_017885485.1 Chloroflexota bacterium | reverse complement strand
CAGTTCGTAGTGACGGAGGTAGAGAGTCTGTTGGATCAAGGCGCCGTCAGAGCAAGCGATTGCGCAGTGATGTACCGTACCAACGCGCAATCGCGGGCGCTTGAAGAGGCCTTCATACGCTGTGGGATACCCTATCAGACGGTTGGCGCCGTTCGATTCTATGAGAGACGCGAGATCAAGGATCTTGTCGCCTATCTCAGACTCATCTACAACCCTTGCGATAGCATCAGCCTCATGAGGATAATCAACCTTCCTCCACGGGGCATCGGGCAGCGGACTCTGAATGACTTCCGACAATGGACGAAGAGCCTTGGTATTCCTTTGCACAGGGGTCTGGAGAAGCTGACCGCGGACGAGTCATCCTGTCCTCTTGGTGATCGCGCCGCATTGCTGCTTAGGAGTTTCGCCAGTCTTATGCAGGATCTGACGAAGCAGAGCGATGAAGTCGATGTGGGGCACCTCCTGGATTCAGTGATCAAACTATCGGGGTACAAGGACTACACCATGGAGTTCCCCGACGGCGAAGAACGCTGGCAGAATATCCTGGAATTGCGTGGTATCGCCCGGGAGTACCAGAACATGGAACCTCATGAAAGCCTGGCCGCATTTCTTGAAGGAGTGAGCTTGTTCTCGGAGACCGATGAACTAGATGCGAGCAAGGATAGAGCAACACTGATCACACTCCACCAGGCCAAGGGCCTGGAATTCTCCATGGTGTTCATGGTGGGCATGGAGGAAGGCATTCTGCCTCATTTCAAGTGCTTTGACGATATGGCGGAGATGGAGGAAGAACGACGCCTCTGCTATGTAGGCATGACCCGGGCCAAGAAGCGATTGTATCTGGTGCGTGCCTTACGACGCAGTCTGATGGGAGGAACTAATGCCAATCCGCCATCTCGATTCCTGCTGGATATCCCCAGATACCTTGCCAAGTATCTAGGCCTCTACGAAGAGGAAGGCGTTTTTCCCACTGTTGACATCAGTAGGGTGGCGCTCGAGGTGGGGGATCTTGTGCAGCATCCCAAATTCGGTCAGGGTGTGGTGGTGAGCTGCAATTCCACGACCGATGACTATGAGGTGGAGGTGTCGTTTCAAGAGGTCGGCGTGAAGAAACTGCTTCAGAGTTGGGCACGACTAACCAGGCTGCAGGAGCAGTGATTGCTGGTTTATGCCCGCAGCAGGTTTTTGGCTGATGCGTGGGTTGATTTGCTCTTGGCAGCGACAGCGGTCCACTGGTGACGGAGCCAGTTCAAGGCCTTCTTGGTATCGCTGGCAACCCTCGCCTTCTCGGATTGGTGGACGCGATACTGGAATAACCAGTAGACGAATTCCTTGTATTCATTGAGTGCGAAGTCGCTGCCCTGAGGGCAGTCTCTCGCAGTCCTGAACTGTTCTAGCAAAGTGTGCACGTCAGCGCCGTAGATCCGCTGATAGGCCTCTTCTTCAGCTTGAGCACAATCTACTGATCCAAGGCATCCCTGTTCCTTGGACACCTCTTCCTGTACCGCCGCAAGCAGTGCCTCTTCCACCACGATCCCATAGAGGAAGTTAAGGTAAGCGCGATACTTGACGTCTCCTATCAGATGGCGGAATTCCTTCTGGGATAGCTCCACCGGGGGTGTGGAGAAGAAAAAGAGAATCATCTTCTCCTCTTCTGGTACTAGACCATTGACCTCCAGGCAGAGTCGCTCTGCAAGTGATAGCCAGTCAAAAGCTTCCCCGCCAATCAGATAGCTATAGTATCGTCCATCATGAATTTCTTCAGCGCTGCCCCATAGGCCGATAGCTTCAAGCAGTGCGACATACCAGTTCTTTCCGCTGGTGATAGCTGTCTTGAGGTGCTGGATAGCCTCCATATCGGCACGCTGTGTGCTCAAGGAGTTCTCAGCCATGACATCTAAGATTTTAGCACGACCCGCCCAAACGCCACCAGACGATTGCATCAGGCTACCCCAACTGGCCTTCAGCGTAGCCTGCCAAGCGTTCCTATCAGCTCTTTCGCATTCTGCACAGCAAAGGCGACGCATAACCTCATCTTCCGGTATCCTGGTCGGAGTGGGGCGTCTTCGAAGTTCTCGCTGCTTCGTTTGGGTAGACTAGCACGCGACCGTAGCCGGGTCAAAGCCTGTTCCCACCCTTGTGCTCCGAATGCGGCCTGTGCTATTATGCCATCAATGTGAAAGGACGAGGACTGAGGTATGGAAACAGAAAAAGCGAAGGCATTGGACCTGGCAATCGAGCAGATCGAAAGACAGTTTGGGAAGGGTTCCATCATGAGGTTGGGGGAGGGGTCGGCGAAGCTGGCTGTGGAGGTCATTCCCACTGGCTCACTGTCCCTCGACCTGGCTCTGGGAGTGGGGGGAATCCCTCGCGGGAGGGTAACCGAGATCTTCGGTCCAGAATCTTCAGGGAAATCGACCCTGGCCTACCATATTGTGTCTCAGGCCCAGCTTGGTGGTGGTGTGGCGGCCTACATAGACGTTGAGCACACGTTTGACCCTACCTATGCTGCTCGTTGCGGAGTGAAAGTGGACGATCTACTGATTTCACAGCCTGATACGGCTGAACAGGCG
>JAFNFZ010000061.1 GCA_017885485.1 Chloroflexota bacterium | reverse complement strand
GTGAACTTCTGGCAGAGTAACGTACTGGTCGCGACCGAGACCCCGACTACGGACGACGCAGGCGACTTTGGTGTTTCCGGTGTGACCCCCGGCACCTACGATATCTGTGTCAAGTCTTCCCATGCCCTGAGTCAGCTGGCGATAGACGTCGAAGTCGTTGCCTGTGCAACTACTCCCGTCAATTTTGGCACCCTGCGGGAAGGGGATGCCACCAATGATGACGTGATCACGCTTGCTGACTATTCCGCGCTTTATGTTGCCTATGGCTCAGTCCCGGGTGACGCCAACTGGAATGCCAACTGCGACTTCAACGAGAATGATGCAGTAGACCTGGGTGATTATTCACTACTGTACACTAACTACGGGCAGGCGGGAGATTGCTACGTAGACTAATGATGGAATCGTATTACAGGAGGTGAGCAACCATTGATAAAGAGATTGGCTAGTATAGGTT
Source organism: Chloroflexota bacterium (assembly GCA_017885485.1). Classification (GTDB taxonomy): domain Bacteria; phylum Chloroflexota; class Dehalococcoidia; order UBA2247; family RBG-13-53-26; genus RBG-13-53-26. The sequence goes on along the minus strand of JAFNFZ010000061.1, from coordinate 6,352 downwards.
TAGCTCTTTTTGTGTGCCTGACTCTCGCTCTGGGAATGGTGGGCGGGGTTGCAGCAGACGACGGAGTCGGCATGGCGATTGACCCCACACCGAAAACAGCGACGGTGTCGCAGAACTTTACTGTGGACATCAAGGTGACCAACAGCGGGGGCGCGGAGGTGAACGCTGCCGGGGCTCACCTTAACTTCAGCACCACCTATCTTGAGGTGGTCAGCATCGCTCCGGGAACTGCCCTCGGCACCGTGATGACAAACACGCATAGCAATGCCGCGGGCACCATAGACTATGAGGCTACGGTTGGGACGCCTACGAACCCTCCGGTCACCACTGACTTTGTGCTGGCCAGAGTAACGTTTCGTGCTAAGGCGGTCACGGCCGGGACTCCACTCACTTTCGTCTTCACCCCTGCGCTCAGGCAGACCGCTGTTTATGCTGGGATTGGCAATGTTTTGAACGCCGAGAACGTAGACGACGGGACCGTCTCTATAACAGCGCCTATGCCCACAGTGGCATTCTCGGCGTCAACGTACAGCGTAAATGAGGGAAGTGGGAGCCGTCTGATAACGGTACAACTTTCGGCTACCAGCACTGCAACGGTCACAGTGAACTATGCCACCACCACTGGTGGAACAGCTTCAGCAGGGTTAGATTACACCACGGCCGGTGCAACGCTAACCTTCAGCCCGGGCCAGATAAGCAAGACCTTCAGCGTTTCCATAGCGGATGATACGACTGTCGAACCTAGTGAGACGGTAAACCTTGCCTTGACTAGTCCTGTCAACGCTACACCGGGGTCGCCGAACACAGCAGTGTTGACCATAGTCGATAACGATGCAGCTCCTGTTGGTGGTACTGCCTATTGGCCAAACAAGCTGTTGATGCTGCTACCCTGGATTGCCATCGGCGCAGCCGTCATAGCTGGGATAAGTCTGCTGGTGCGAAGGCGCCACGGCGCTGTGAGATAGAGTACTTACTCGTAGGGGCGGAGTTCATCTCCGCCGCGGTCGGGGGATCTCCACCCCTACGGAGTCCTAGTCTCCTGTCCTTCGACAGGAAGAGGTGAGGAGCCCGTCCTCCGTTCATCGAAGGACGGGTGGGGGTGTGTGCTCTTCTTCGCCTCGTTTCAGGACAGGTTGTTCGCGGCCCACGACAGGCGCATCTAGGTTTCCGCAGCCAGGGTAGAGAGAGAATCATACTGCGCCTCTGGGCAAGGCCCTGGCCCTCAACAAACCCGAGCGTCGAAATCCAAATCTCAATCCCGATTTGATCGAGACAAAGCTCCAAACCGTTTTGGGTTCATATTTTGTGCTTTGATATTGTCTGGGCCTGCCCTGAGTTCACCGAAGGGATTTCGCGCTGGGGATTTAGGTGCCTGGTTCGTGAGGCCACATCTCCATCCACAAGGCGAGGATAAACCTCGCCACTACATTTGCCCACGATCGTAGGGGCGGGTCTTGTCCCCGCCCGCACATTCTGATGAAGGTCTTAGATGCCAAAGCTACTTCGTCCTGTTATGAGGATTCCTAACTCGGGGCTGCCGAATCGCGACTGATACTCAGATACGACGATGTTTGGCATCGCTTGCCTCACGGTACGGGGGAGCAGTAACCCGTAAGCCATAGCTAGAGTCCTGGCAGAACCAAACTGCGCAGGCCTAACCGCAATGAGGCAGTAGACCTCGGTGACTATGCAGTATTGTATACCAACTATACGGATTCTTGTGCGCTCGCTCTCGGCTATGGCAGTCGAGCCCGTCGACATAAGCTTCGCAGCCAATGATTGGCTTTATATTCGCTTGCTTAGCCGCCACACAGAAGTCGATGAGGCCACACATGGCGCCGTGGTGAGTGACAGCCAGGCTGTCCCTGCCCAACTCCTTGGTCCTGGCAGTAAGCTGAAGGATGCGGCACTTGCCATCGGGCAGCTTATTCAGTGTGGCCGTGAAGGTGGACAAATTCGCGTGGCGTTGGCCAGATTATGACATTTGCGCTAAGAGCGCGGAACGAGGAATTTCTGGCTATCAGGAATTCCTTCACGATCGCAATGAGCATCGCCAACCAAAGTTGACCGCACAATCTCGCATACAAAACCTCCCCCCTAACGGAAGTAGGATTACCAACGGGTGATTGACGCGAAAACGAACAGGTTCTAAACTGCATTCAGTTAGGCCTAGAGGGCGTTGCACATGCCTGCGAGAATAGAGGAGACTGCGGATCTATACGTCAATTGGGGGGATCTTACGATAAGAGAGGATTGAGAAAATGAAAAAGAGATTGATTAGCCTAGCCTCGGTGCTCCTTACGTGCCTGGCCCTGACCCTGGGGATGGCCTCCGGGGTTTCAGCCGGCCCCGTGGGCATGGTCATTGATCCTGCAACAAAGACGGTAGGAGTAAATGAAAGCTTCACCGTGGATATCAGGACTGTCGTTAGCGAGGGTGAAGGGGTCGATTCGGCCGAGGCTCATCTTGACTTCGACGCCAATTATCTAGAGGTAGTTAGCGTCACGCCTGGAACTGCCCTCGGCTTCGTGCCGCAAAACGAATATGATAACACGGCAGGCACCATGGACTACGATGCTGCGGTCGGCATCGGCAGCCCGGCGGTTACGGATGATTTCGTCCTGGCCACCGTAGAGTTCCGTGCTAAGGCAACTACACCTCCGGGAGGTACCGCAATCACGTTTGTCTTCGCCCCCGCAGCCAGACAGACGTCTGTTTATTTTGGAGGGGATAACCTTTTGGATCCCGGCGCGGTAGGAGATGGCAGTGTGATCATAACTGCCGCAACCGCTGGCATGGTAATTGAGCCCACCCCCAAGGAGGTGGGGGCAAGCGAAAGCTTTGCGGTGGACATCAGCGTTACCATCAGTGGAGAAGGGGGGGTGAATGCAGCCGGGGCTCACCTTGATTTCGACACTACCTATCTTGAGGTGCTGGGCATCACTCCGGGAACTGCCCTTGGTGATGAGATAGAGAGTGACTATGACAATACCGCAGGCACGATAGATTATGTGGCTGGGGTTGGCATGGGGAACCCGGCGGTCACCGGTGCCTTCGTCCTGGCCACGGTCGAACTCCATGCTAAGACGGTTACGGCCGGTACCGCACTCACCTTTGTCTTCACTCCGGCGATTAGAGAGACCTGTGTGTATGTTGGCGCTGATAATGCTTTGGATGCTGCGGCAGCAATAGATGGCAACGTTATTATTGTTGCTTGCGACACTATACTGGAGGGACATGTCGACCTTCAGGGACGACCTGCTGCTCCCGATGTTAGCTGGACAACCGATCTCACCGTGACGTTCGTACAAGATAGCACGGTTGGGAGGACTGAGAATGTAACTACAGACAACGCGGGGAACTTCACCGTTCCCGATGTCGCGGCCGGCACATATGATATCTGTGTCAAGTCTCCGCGTGCCCTGAGCGAGTTGGCGACAGGAGTGGAAATCTCTGCTTGTGAAACTGCTTCGGTTCCTTTCGGCGCCCTCCGTGAGGGAGATGCCGACAACGACGACGCTGTCTCCCTTGCCGACTATGCACTGCTCTATGCCGCCTACGGCTCGGAGCCGGGTGATGGCAACTGGAATGACAACTGTGACTTCAACCGCAATGCGGCAGTGGACCTTGGCGACTACGCACTACTGTATTCTAACTACGGGCAATCGGGAGATTGCTACGCCCCTTAGAGGGCAAATATTAGTAAAAAAGGAGGAAAGAAAACATGGATGAGATGAGAAAGAGGTTGATTAGCCTGGGGCTGGTTGTGTGCCTGGCACTCGCTTTGGGGGTAGTGTCCGGGGTTTCAGTCGGCGCGGCCGACGGAGTGGGCATGATCGTTGATCCTACCCCGAAGACAGTGATGGTGTCGCAGGACTTCACTGTGGACATCAAGGTCACCAACAGCGGGGGCGCAGAGGTGAACTCGGCCGGGGCGCACCTTAACTTCGACACCACCTATCTTGAGGTGGTCAGCATCACTCCGGGTAGTGCCCTCGGCAGCGTGATGACAAACACGCATAGCAATGCCGCGGGCACCATAGACTATGAGGCTTCGGTTGGGACGCCTACGAGCCCTCCGGTGACCACTGATTTCGTGCTGGCGACAGTAACGTTTCATGCCAAGGCGGTTACGGTCGGGACCGCACTCACTTTCGTCTTCACCCCTGCACTTAGAAAAACTGCTGTTTATGTCGGGTTTGATGATGAGTTGTCTGGAGCAGCTACAAATGGCAACGTTATTATTGTTGCTTGCGAGACTACACTGGATGGACATGTCGACCTTCAGGGACGAGATGCTCCTCCCCACGATAGCTGGATAACCGACCTCACTGTGAACTTCTGGCAGAGTAACGTACTGGTCGCGACCGAGACCCCGACTACGGACGACGCAGGCGACTTTGGTGTTTCCGGTGTGACCCCCGGCACCTACGATATCTGTGTCAAGTCTTCCCATGCCCTGAGTCAACTGGCGATAGACGTCGAAGTCGTTGCCTGTGCAACTACTCCCGTCAATTTTGGCACCCTGCGGGAGGGGGACGCCACGGATGATGACGTGATTACGCTTGCTGACTATTCCGCGCTTTATGTTGCCTATGGCTCAATCCCGGGTGACGCCAACTGGAATGACAACTGCGACTTCAACCGCAATGAGGCAGTGGACCTTGGTGACTATGCACTATTGTATTCTAACTATGGGCAAGTGGGAGATTGCTACGCTCCCTAGAGGGAGATGTTGGTAAGAAAAGACAGAAGAGAAAGAGACAGACAACAGATTGATAGTGCAGCTTTCGCTTGTCTTGGCGCATGGTCTTGTTGCTTAATACGGAATCCGGGTCTGACGGAACAGGGTGGCTATGGTGATTGACCTCGGCCCGGAAGACGGTTGCGAGCCACTGAAAAGCTTGGGACAAGTCCTGTCCCTTGGATAGGGATTCAAGAAGGGGACCCCCGCTTGGCCTGATCTTCATGTCGTCAAGGGCGTGGAAGCGAGGGCTGGGGAAACCCCTCTCCTTTCGGACTGACTGCACTTGCGTAACAAGATATAGTAGTTCGTACGTTTGACTGTCAACCGCAGTTAAGTTTTGCCGCGCAGGGAAGCAATTCAAGCATAGTTCACTGGCAATGTGCATGGCCTAAACTACTTGTCTCGTCGTAATGCTCTGTCATATTGCTCCAATCCGTCGGGCAGACGTTAGCCCGCGAGCAGTTCAGACCGCACGCCTGGCTCAACCGCAGGGAGCAGTAATATGACAAGAATGATACTGGGAATGCCTGCTTTGACTACTGGTTCCTCTACTGTCTGAGACATCAGCAGCCAGAACGTGGGGATGTATTATGTAGCTCTAAGGTGTATAATGGAGGGTACCTATACTTGTGTAAGCGGAGGTTCTGACACAATGTGCTTGACTTCTGTCTTTATTGCGAGCCTTCCCTGGGCACTAGGTTAATTGGTGGAACTTCTACGCTGAATTCTCCGTAGTACCCAGAGAAGGTGTCCTGCGCAAATCTAGAAGGAGGAATCAAGATGTGGCTACGATATAGATCAAGAATCATAGAGGCTGCCGTTTTAGTCCTAATGCTTGCCCTGTTTGTGAGCCCGAACGGCGCAGTTGCGGCGGACATGCCGTGCAGGTTTCTCGGCTCTGTGACGATAGATGGTCAACCGGCCGAGAAGGGGACCACAATCAGGGTCTGGCTACAAGAGGGCGGGAATACGACCTGGGAACGAGAGATCGAAACCGGTACCAATCCCGCGGGACAGCCGATACCTGATGACGTCTACTTGCTGGACGTGCCTGCAGCTGACCCTCCAGACCCGGGTGCGGAAGAAGGAGATACCGTATACTTCAGTGTTGAGGGAATTCCCGCTCAGACAGGCACCTGGGCACGCGGTGAGTTCGTAGGCCATGCCTTGACCGTGACAACACCAACGGAGCCTGCCGTAGCCTTGGACCCATCCAGTTTGAGTTTCAGTGCTATCCAGGCAGGGCAGTGTTCAGGGACCTTCTCCTTCACGCTGCAGAACATCGGCGGCGGCACAGCGACCGGGAGTGTGTCTCTAACGGGCGCCAATGCCGACCAGTTTGAGATCACGTCTGGAAGTGGAAGCTTCTCCCTGGGAGCTGGAGCTACACAACCGATAAGCGTGAGGTTTTGCCCCACTTCAACAGGAGCCAAGAGCGCCAGTCTTTTTGCCGCTGGCTCGAACTGCAACGATGATACCTCTTCACTATCAGGGAACGGAGTCGCTGCTCCTCAGATTGAGCTGACCCCACCAAGCTACAGTTTCAGTGATATCCAGGTGGGCCAGTGTTCAGGGACCTACTCCTTCACGCTGCAGAACATCGGC
>JAFNFZ010000060.1:7008-7932 GCA_017885485.1 Chloroflexota bacterium | reverse complement strand
TCCTCGTACATCTATGTTGTGGGCTCAAACGGCACCATCCGCCGCTGTGGTGTGGGGAGCACCTCCTGGAACAGCATGACCAGTGGCACCACCACGCAGCTCAACAGCGTCTGGGGCACTGCCTGGAACGATGTCTTTGCCGTGGGCAACTCGGGCAGCATCCGTCACTACGATGGCACTGCCTGGAGCTCCATGGTCGGAAACTACTCCCTCTATAGGTGGACGGACAGCCACACGGGTGAGACGGTGGTGAGCACGACTGATTATCCTCTGGCGAACACGACGACGTATGGATCGAGCTCTCTTGATGAGTGGGCCTACGGGGCCTGGTCCATGGTAACCATATACACCAGCCCCGAGACCAAGGGCCATCAGCTCTACATCTATGACACCTTCCGCTACATCAACCATAATCAGACCATACAGTTCGATATAAGCGATTTCCTGGCTCCTCAGGATGTCCTGACCGACCCCAATGCCGCCCGGTTGACAGTCTTTGTGGCCGAGGGCGATGAAATCTACACCGATGATCGGCTGTCGGTCAACGGGACCTACCTCTCCGGTGGATTGCCCTATGCCTGCAATCCGGTGAACAACGTGTTCAACTCCAAGTCCAGCGTGGTGGGAATGAGCAACATCGGCATAGATATCGACACCTTCGGCGTGGCCTATCCCATCATCCAGCCGGGGGACACTGCGGCTGTGGTGAAGCTGGAGACGGGAATTGACATCTGGAATGTGATCTACGTGGTCCTCTCTTTCCGCAGCGAGATCACCAGCGGTGGCATAAGCAGCATCAGGATAAAATGAGACTTGTCTTCATGGCTCGGGAGTGTTATGTTTGTGCGAAAGGTCGCGGGCAGTGCAAGGCCTGGTCATGAGCTGTTTGGCTCAGAATTGTGAGCCATTCGGAACTTCCCAAGA
>JAFNFZ010000060.1:0-6908 GCA_017885485.1 Chloroflexota bacterium | reverse complement strand
GTGGTGGGCATTGCCGTGTACTACACGCGCCAGCAGGACCGGCATGACCGGTTGAGCCAAGATCTCGACAGTGTGCAACAGACCCTGATCATGAACAGCCAGCAGAAGGAACTCCTCCAGTATCAACTGGATGTGGCCAACCTGGCCTATGCCGAGGGACTGGCTGCGTTTCCCGACTCCGGCCAGTCTATGGATGTGGAAGAGGCCCTGTTTGGAGCGGCGGCTGAGAGCGGAGTGGAGATCACCACGCTGAGCTGCTCAGCACCAACTGCGGCTCAGGGCACTGACGGCTATCAGATCTTCGCGGTGAGCCTGGGCGTAGAGGGGCAGGTTGAGGCACTGCTGCGCTTCACGGCTGTTCTGGGATACTGGCTGCCGTCGGCCGACATTGCATCCGTTTCCTTGAATAGCCAGGATGATGGCAGCGGCGTACTGAGCATGAGCCTGAAGGTCTATGCGCTGGAGGCAGGGTAATGGCTAAACAGCAGATCAGTTTGTATGTTGATGATGCGGCCATCTATGTGATGGTGTCCCGCGGCAGACAGCCGCTGAAGTGGGCCACCGTGCCGCTGGAGCGGGATCAGGTCAAGGACGGGGTGGTTCAGGATCAGACGGCCGTGGCCGCCAAGCTGGCGGATCTGTGGCAGTCGCTCAAGCTCGGCCGCAGCAGGGACGTGGTGGTGGGCGTGAGCGGGGTCAATTGCCTCTACCAGTTGTTCACCCTGCCCGAGTTGCCGGACAGCCTGCTACCCGAGGCCTTAGCCAGGGAAACCAGCCACAACCTGGGCGTAGAAGCAGACCAGGTCTACCTCTCGTGGCAGGTGCTGGGCGTTGAGCATGGCCAGATGAGGGTCTATCTCACGGTTATGTCTCGGGAGATGGTTGATGGCCTGCTGGCCACCCTTAAGCAGGCGGGATTGAAGCCTTACGTGATGGATATCAAGCCGCTGTGCCTGGCCAGGACCTCCGGCGAGCCCAGGGCGGTGATCGTGGACACTCAGCCGGGCAGTTTTGAGGTCATAGTTCTCAGCGATGGCATTCCGGAGGTGGTCCGCAGTCTCTCCTTCCCCGAGGAGGCGTCGCTGGGCGAGAAGACGGCTCTGATCAGGGGTGAACTGGAACGGGCCGTTGTGTTTTTCAACTCGGCCCACATGGACAAGCCCATTGATCTGACCGTGCCTATCCTGGTCTCGGGAGAGATAGCCCGCCAAGAGAGCGAGTGGGAGGTACTCCGCGGTCCCCGGGAGCGGGAGGTGCGGGTCCTGCCCTCGCCCATAGCCGAAGCGCAGGACTTCGATGCCTCCACGTTCATGACCAATATCGGGCTGGCCCTGAAGGCTGTGCTGCTGGAGGAAGAGGGGGCCATTGCCTACTCCATAGTCAACTTCAATGCCCTACCGGGGGCCTATCTGGTCCGGAAGCGCTCGCTGGCCGAGTCCGCCTGGCTGCCGGTGGTGGTGGGCGGTGTTATCCTGGTGGCTGCCGGCATCGGGCTCAATGTCTATCTGCACGAGCAGAACGATGATCTGGCGGCCGATGTGAAGTCTGTTGAAGACCGGATCACAGCGCAGAAGCTCACCAAGAAGGATATGGATGCGCTGACGGCCCAGGTGACAGCCGCGCAGGCATCTGCCGGGGGGCTGGAGACGGCGCTGACCGGCTGGGGGGTGGATAGAGACATCTTCACCGGTGATCTGATCCAGGTGTACGCCAGCCTGCCCCAGGGCGTCAACCTTCAGTCCGTGGCCCGGTCCGAGAGTGCTGTTAATGTAAATGGCGATGCGGCCGATGAGGGCAGTCTGTTCGACTATGCCTGGAGCCTGGAGGAGAGCGGGCGGTTCTCGTCGGTGGTAGTGAGCAGCATCACGCTGGCAGATGGCAGTATGTCGTTCAACATTATACTGACGGGAATGACGGTAGCACCATAGTGAGGGATATGAAAGATGAAACAGGGTATTGCGGATCTGATACGTCTGGCTGACAAAAGGAAGGCCTCCGACCTGCATCTGGTGGTCGGCTTTCCGCCTTTCTTGCGGGTCATGGGCTCCATCGAGCCGGTGGTGGAGCTGGACATAGTCCAACCCGAGGATGCCAGGGCAGCCCTGGTGGAACTAACCACCCCCGAGGAGAGGGAGCAGTTCTACCGGACACTGGAGCTGGATTTCGGCTACACCGTGAGCGGCATCGGCCGCATCCGCTGCAACGCGGCTCAACAGAGGGGCAGCATCAGCCTGGCCATCCGCCTGCTGCCGCCCAAGATCCCCACTATCGATGAGCTTGGGCTGCCTCAGATATGCAAGGACCTGGCCCTCCGGCCCCGCGGCCTGACGGTAGTCTCGGGACCCACGGGCAGCGGCAAGAGCACCACGCTGGCGGCCATGCTCCAGCACATCAATACCAACAGGCTGTGTCACATACTGACCATCGAGGACCCCATTGAGTACACTCATTCGGCGCTGCGATCGGCCATCACCCAGAGGGAGATTGGCAACGATACCCTCAGCTTCGCTCAGGCGCTGAAGCATGCCCTGCGCCAGGACCNNGTGGGCGAGATGCGCGACCTGGAGACGGCGGCGGCTGTGCTGACCATAGCCGAGACCGGCCATATGGTCTTCAGCACCGGTCATGCCCCCAGCGCCTATCAGTGCATGGAAAGGATCATCGACATGTTCCCGCCGGAGCACCGCTACCTGGCCCAGACCAGGCTGGCCTCGCTGCTGGTCGGTGTGCTGTGCCAGTGCCTGGTGCCCCGGTCCGACGCCTCGGGCCGGATCGCCGCGGTGGAGGTCATGCTGGGCACCCCGGCTGTGACCAACCTTATTCGTGAGGGCAAGGTCTTTCAGTTGCCCAATATCATCCGCACCAGCGCCCAGGACGGCATGGAGACCCTGGACCAGTCGCTGGTCAATCTGTATTTGAAGGGTGTCGTCACCGGCGAGATACTGACCAGGTACTGTCAGGACCGTGAAGAGGTGGAGAAGCTCATCGGCAGAATGCCCCGTGTCTCGGTGCCTGCCGGTGGAGGTGCCGCTGCCGGCAAGCTGGCCGCAGGCGGCAAGGCCGGTTCGGGCGATACGAAGCCGACGGTGTCCGCTTCCAGGAATGAGAAACGGTAGGTGAGGGGAGCTGCCGTGCTAGAGGAGAGAGGAACGATGCATCTGGACAAGCCCTTGTGGCGTGATGAAAGGACAGCCAGGCTGCTGGAAGCCATGCTTTCCGGCGAAGTCGGCGAGATTAAGCCCCAGATCGATCCCGACAGGGAGGTGGGCTACTACTACCCGGAGTTGAGCCGCGTTCTGGACGTCCCGGACGGGGAGGCGCAGGAGCTGCTCGACTCTCTGGCCAAGCAGGGCATACTGGACAAGGCATTTGTGGAGAAGTATATTCACTGCCCCCAGTGCCAGTCGCTCAACCTGGCCCCGGGGTACTACTGCGTGAAGTGCGGCTCGGGCAGGCTGGCGCGGGGCAGGGTGCTGGTGCACTCCGGCTGCGAGTACGCCGGTGCCGAGGAGGAGTTCAACCAGTCGGGGCGGCTGGTCTGCCCCAAGTGCTTCCAGGAGGTCCGGGTCATCGGCCAGGACTACACCAGCCTGGGCGTCATGCGTAAGTGCCGCGACTGCGGCGAGATATTCGCCCATCCTTCTATCAAGTGGCGCTGTCTCAAGTGTGGCTCGGTGACCCCGGAGGACAGGGTAGTCGAGGTTGATGCTCACAGCTACAGCCTGCCGGAGAGAGAGGAGATCCGTCTCTGGCTCAGGTTCGAGCTGGGGCACAAGCCGAGGCTGATCAAGTTCCTTCAGGAGAGGGGATTCGAGGTGGCTGAGAACGCCAAAGTAACGGGCCGCTCCGGCGCTGAGCATGAGTTCGACATGCTGGCCACCAGGGATGACGGGGTGGCCAAGCACCGCATCGCCGTGGGCATTGAGAACTCCGTTAGGGAGCTGGGTATCGACAGGGTATTCAGCTTTGACGACAAGGCCTATGACTGCGGCATTCATGACAAGATCATGGTGGTTCTGCCGCAGATGAAGAAGGAGGCCGAGGCCCTGGCGGAGCACCAGAGGATCAAGGTCATCCAGAGCTGGGACCTGGAGGCTGTCCTGGGGCTCAAGCTGCCCAGCGTGGAAGCGCCGGCGGTGGAAGAATCGTTCAAGTTCCAGTCCAAGTCGGGGCTGGTGGAGTATCTTCAGAAGCGGGGCTACGAGGTGGACCAGGATGCCGTGGTCAGGGGCAAGTCGGGTGCCGATCATACCTTCGACATGCTGGCCACCAGGGATGATGGCATCACCCTGCATCGCATTGCCGTGGGCATCGAGGTGTCCGACGCACCGATAGTTCTGGAGAAGGTCTTCGACTTTGACGACAAGGCCTATGATTGCACTATACTTAACAAGGTATTCATCGCCGTGCCCGGCCTGAGCCGGGAGGGCAAGCGTTTCGCCGACAGGCAGAGGATCGTCGTGTTCGAAGCAGCGGCCCTGGAGCCATAGCTATCATGTCATTCGTGCGCTATCTCATCATGTCATTCCCGCGAAAGCGGGAATCCAGTGCTCTGAGTGCGGCGGGCATTGCCCGTTGAACGGAAAGGAGGGGGGACTGAGACAAGTAAGTATCATTAGTAACGGGAGGAATAGAAAATCTGACGGAAAGGAGGTGATAAAGTGAAGAGTCTAAGGAAAGCGTATAGAGGAGAGAAGGGTTTTACNNCTGGTTGAGCTGCTGGTGGTGGTGGTCATCCTGGGCGTGCTGGCGGCAGTAGCCGTGCTGGCCGTGACCCGGTTCATGGGCAGAGGCAGCTTGGAGGCGGCCACGACGGAGCTGCACCAGGCGCAGACCGCTATCGCAGCCTGCATGGCTGACGGCGGTGTGGCTCGGTTGGACGCCGCGGTGCCTACTCCCGGCTGGGATGGGAGTGCTGGCGTTGTCCAGTGCACTCCTGTTGTGGGCGGCACGGTCTACGATGCGGCCGACTCGATACTGGGCAAGCAGTTCAAGGCCGGATACATAATCAACATCGATGGCGAGATTATCGGCGCAACATTGCCGGCCACCGGTGCCTGGAGCGGTATTCGGTGGAATGCGGGCCTCAACGGCTGGGAAAAGATCCCGTAGAGAGTAGCGAATTGACTGAAACGGTGGACAGCCGGCGGCTCCCAGAGCCGCCGGCGCGACCCACCGACGAGGAGCGAGGCAACTGAACAAAGGGACATCGCCAGGGACACAGCCGAAGAATGAAAGAAGGGTGCGCCCGGCTGGCCATGACCCTAGACGGAAGAGGACCATAGTATCAGGAGGAATGGAAAATGGCTAAACTCAAAGCTATAGCGATGATGGTGGTGCTGGCGGCGCTGCTCTGTGCCGTCGGGCCTACCTACGTCATGGCGGCGGTGCCCAATACGCCGACCAACGNNGCCTTCTCCGATCCCGATGCGGGATCGGCCCACTCTGCCTCTCAGTGGCAGATCAGCTCTGTATCCGGGGACTTCACCAGCCCCGTCTTTGACAGCGGCGTTGATGAGTCCAACCTGACCGGCATCACCCTGGCTGAGGGCTATTTGACCTACAATACCACCTACTACTGGAGGGTGAGACACCAGGATGACACCGGTGCGTGGTCGGCCTGGTCCGCCCAGACGGCCTTCACCACCATCGCCGCGGGCACGGCTCCGCATCAGCCGGTCAACCTCTCTCCGGCTGCCGGTACGACCGAGGTCGTTTTGAAGCCAGTGCTGGTCTCCTCCGAGTTCTCCAGCCTCAATGGCATTGGGACTCATGCTTTCTCTCAATGGCAGATCGCCAGCAGCGCCACCGGCTTTGCCGGGCCGCTCTTCGACAGCGGGGCTACTGAGGATCTGACCCAGATGGAAGTGGGCGCGGGGCTTCTAGACTACGCCACCGCCTACTACTGGAGGGTGAGGCACCAGGACAGCTATGGACAGTGGTCCCTGTGGTCAGAGCCGACCGCTTTCACCACTGTGGCCAACCGGCCGCCCTACGCGCCGGCCAATGTGGCTCCGGCCGACGGGGACACGGGTGTGTCCTCCATGGTGACCCTGATGGGCTCTGAGTTCGTGGATCCTGAGGAGGGCGATAGCCATGGTGCTTCATCGTGGCAGATATCGGACGCCAGCGCAGTGGATGCCGACGGAGGATTCGTCAGCACCATCTGGGGCGACAACATCACCGCCGACTACCTGAGACAGATCACCGTCCCGGGCGGCGTGCTCGAGTCCGGCACGACATACTACTGGCAGGTGCGTTACTACGACAACCACAACAATGCTTCGGGCTGGTCCACGGCGACCTCGTTCACCACCGTGGTGCTGGCTGCCCCAGAGGCAGCCTTCGTGGCCCTGGATGATACCGCTGAGATCGTGGCTCTGAGAACCGAGTTCAGCCTGCAGAACACCTCCCTTGGCGCGGATATCTACCTCTGGGAGTGGGACTTCGGCGACGGCACCACCCAGACCTGGAATATCTACAACTATCCCCGGGACCTGGTTGCCCGCCACACCTATGTGGAGGGCGGTGACTACACCGTCACCCTGACCGTGAGCAACGCCGCGGGCAGCGATGATGCTACCCTGGCTATCCATGTCCTGGCGACCCCGAAGGCCCAAATGATCACCTTCCCCACTGCGAAGGCGGGTCAGGCGGCTACTTTCACCGACCTGTCAACAGGCGAGATCACTTCCTGGACCTGGAACTTCGGTGATGGCACGGTGGTGGTCTGGGATGCTGCCAGCCGACCTGCGGACGGCAAAGTGACCCACAAGTATGACGATGGCGGGAGCTATGTGGTTACCCTGTCGGTCGGCGGACCCCTGGGCGACAGCACAGTCAACAAGACCATCGAGGTGACCGGCGGAAAGGGATGGTTTGAGCTGTGGATGGCCATCGTGGCCGGT
>JAFNFZ010000059.1 GCA_017885485.1 Chloroflexota bacterium | reverse complement strand
GGCGAGCAAGGGTCTGAATCGCCGCCGTCGGGTCCTGCAAGACCCTGATCATGGGTTCAAATCCCATCGTCGCCTCTAGTCAACACCAGGCAACGTCAGGCAACAAGCGCGTGCGTTGCCTGCTGGCCGCGCCTCCCCCGCCGATCCGAGATCGTCTACCTCCGAAGCTACGACAGCGGATCGTTTTCGTCGATTGCGTAGTGCTCTTTGTAGTAGGTGATCGCGTCAGCAAGCGTCTGTCGGAGCCCTTCGGAGGACTCATCACCGCCCACCAAACCGATACCGGGAGCGCGCGCAACGGTGTGGTCCGGCTTCAGGTCGCTCTGGGTCTTGAACACACACGACGCCCACTCCGAGAAGCTCAAACGTAGGAAAGGCCTCGTTAAGCACCCCTTCGGCACGATCAAGAGGAGCATGAACCAGGGGTACTTCCTGACCCGAGGCTTGAAGAACGTGGGAACCGAGATGAGCCTCTCGGTCTTGGCCTATGATCTCCTGAGGGCGATCAACATCCCCGGTGTCCCCGTAATGATCAGGGCCCTCGCTTGAGGGCCCTTCTTCCTCTTCCATTCCCCTCTACCACACTCCCCAAACTGACTTCTCACACACCCACGCGAGTTGTTGGGCGGCTGACCGGCCTATGCTCAGTAATAGGAGGCGGTGTTGTATTCTATCGACTGCAGGTCGAACTCAGCATACGTGAATTCACCCTCATCAAGATGCCATACGGCGGCTCCATGTGACGGCAGCTTGATCCCACGGAAATCCTTGTACTGACCTACCGGAGTGGACCACCTAATCTTCCTGAATCGCCCTCTTGACTCCATGTACCGGTCATCTGTGACAAAATCTGTGATCTCGCCATCCTGATTGAAGTGCAGCGTGGCTGATACGGTACGCCCAGCGTCTTCGATCGACCCCTTGGCAGTTAGGCTATCGATCGGGACCCAACGGATCCTCTTGTCGGCTAGCGTGGCGGGCGCAAGAAGGCACATGTCATTGAAGAGAGTGACAAGCCCGCTGCTTGCCATTTCGGTGCCCGTGACATCGACGACAGGTATGAGTCCGGCGGCCTTCATTATCATCCGACCTTCGCCAGTCGAATACAGATCTCTCCCAACCACAGGAACACCGAACATTCGCCCTCGGATGTAAAAGATCCTTGCCAGATCACCATAGAAGTTGTACTGCTGCGCCCGGATGGCAAACCACCCCGTCCTGGGGTCTCTTCTCATCCTTCCTTGCCAAACGGCTCTCATGTTGTGGACTGACTCTTGCCCGATAACGCCAGTGTGCCTGATGTACCGCCGAACCGGCTCGGGCAGGTCCCGGACATCCTCCTCAGTGAGCACTCTCGCTTGGGCTTCTTGTCTAGCCAGGCAAGAGAGGACTTCGGTTCGATAGAGCCTCCGCGTGGCCGTTGCTCGATGTGAGAGGAAGGCGATCACGACTATGGCGATTGCGAGTGCTGCGGCTCCGACTGCAGAACTTGGCTCCATCACTGCATCTCCTCATTGGGACGACTGGACTCCATGTTGTGAGGAAGGCAATCCCGAACCGCGAGCCCCGTAGCGTAGCCTTCAGGGAGAGAGCGAGAATACGGATTGCGCCCTACCCAAACCACAGGGGACACCACCAGCCGCCCAACGGCCTCGAGCTCAGCTGCCCAGCGGTTCGGGCGACGCATCACCCATTCTCGCACAACTCGGCGGGCAAGTCATGCTCCAACTTTCCGCACGCCAGCCGGGTCAGCTGCAGCGAGTTGCGGGGCGGCCCTACTACCGAGTGAACCAGCTCGCGATGCGGGGACCCAACCAAAGGACAGCCAGGATTGCGATGTTGACGATGACACCCGCGTATGCAACGCCCCAGTCAAGCGCTGTGAGAACAAGCGAGAATAGCGTGACCCCTAACAGCATTGGCTGCCACCAACTCCAGCCTGCGACCAATGCAACTGCGGCAGCAATGAATCCAATGGCGGCCACCGCCCACAGCGCACCATACAGAGTGGTTCCGCTCGCTCCGAGATCCCAGCGTCCGCCCAGCACGGTGGTCTTGTAGGGCAGCTGTTGAATTGGAGCCAGCTTCATGTACGCGGCAGTGCCCATGAAGTGGACGACAGCATGAAGGACGAGAACGATTGCTGCAATGATAGTTAGGATTCTCATAGTTCATCTCCTTATGGTTTGAGCTTGTCGGGTCACTCTTGAATGGTTCGCAGTGTGACAAATCCCAGAACGATTCCCGATAGACTGATGAGCACAAACACTACAGATGTCACTGGGTCAACTGCGACGCCCGCTAGCAGTTGCACGATGATCATGGAAATCAATGCCGCACCCATGGTCAGGATCTTCAGAAGGACCACCGAGGACAGCGTGTATCCCCATGGCCGCCTATTCCAGAGCAGAGTCGCGGTGACCAGGCTGGTGGGGACGATCACACCCAGATCAAGAGCCTGGATAATCATCGTAATGGCGGATTCCAGTCCCGCAGGTGGAGTCCCTTTGAGCATGGCGGGACCAACCAAGCCAAGCCAGGCCATCCCCAGAAAGGCCGCTACAATAACGAAATAGGTGGCAATCGTTCGACGGGGGAAATGATCTGCCACGTGGTGCATTACCTCATCAGGATTGAGACCCGACAAGGCTAGGATGAATCCGAATAGGCTGAGAGAAAACAGAGCCACATATACCAAGAACAGGGGGTTGAAGGCCGTCAGGAAGGACATTGAGGCGTAGGTGTACAGGAAGTATCCCAACCCTCCTGTGAGCAGAAGCCTCCCCCGCATGGAACCTTTCCGACTAAGCACAATCCCTGTGATGAGCAGTGGAATGCCAATTACCAAAGTGACAATATCCTGCCCGACTTCCTGAGATGAGGAATTGACTGTGTCGTAGCGATAGAGACCATGACCACGAATCATGACCACCTCGCCGCGCAACGTCGAGAATGGATACGGGTCGCCTGCTCCTTGCCAGAAGACCCCCGCAGCCGCAGCGATCAGCGCCAACGGGACGATTGCGAGCGCCAATCTGATGACAATGTCATTCGATTTCATGGGATCACTCCTTATGCATCGCCTGGC
>JAFNFZ010000058.1 GCA_017885485.1 Chloroflexota bacterium | reverse complement strand
TCAGTTGGAATCTTGAAATCAAAGGTATCCAGAATCACACACACTGCCACGGGAGAGAAGTCATTGCCTCTCACGTAGCGCCCTTGCTCGGGGGGATAACCCTCTGGTGGCTTGACTTTCAGCATGATATCTCAGCTCCGATCCCTGTCAAAATAAGGTGATTGCCAGGTACACACCCGCCCCTATCAGGAACACCCCGGCCACCTTCTTGGAGTAATCAGAAATGTTGGCGATGCCCCTGGATGCCAGCACCCGCTGGGCAAAGCCGGTCGATATACCCGCCCCCAGCACCAGCACCCAGTGCCCCAGGGCATAGGCCAGCAGCAGGCCACCGCTGTACGCCAGGTCGTCCCGGGTGGCGGCAAAGGTCAGGATGACCGCCAGCACCGGCGTGGCGCAGGGGGAGGCCACAATGCCAAAGAACAGGCCCATCAGAAAGGCGCCGAGCAGCGCCCGCTTTTTCGGCAGGAAGCGCTGCGGCACCGTGATATTGAACTTGAACACCCCCAGGAGGAAGAGCCCCAGCACTATAGCCACCGGAGGCAGGACGTATTTCCAGAAGCTGCCCACATCCCCGAAAAGTCTCCCCAAGGCACCTGCCACGATCCCCAGGATGGTGAAGGTGATAGTCAGGCCAAGGGTGAATACCAGGGAATACTGCACGGCCTTCCTCTGTGACCCTTCGGCGTAGCCGCCCACGTAGCCGATTACCAGGGGGATCATCGCCAGGACACAGGGACTGGCGCTGGAGATCACTCCGGCCAGAAAGCATCCCGGGAAAGCCAGCCACCCCCGGTTCTCCACCAGTGTGCCGATACTGTCCAGCCATCCTTCCATTTAGATGATCCCCGTCTCCTGCAGTTTGGCTACCAGCTCTTCCTTGGGCCAGTATCCGATATGCCTGGTTATCTCCTCCCCGCTGGCGTCAAATATGATCTGCACGGGAATCAGCGAGATAGCGTACCTGTTGACAAGATCGCTTCGTTTGCGTACGTCCACAAAGGACATATTCAATCTGTCACCGTACTCTGCCACAATTTCCTCCATGATTGGCTTCATCTTCCTACACGGGACGCAGGTGGTCGCTCCGATCTCAGCCACTGTCGGTTTCCCGTTGGCTAGAGCCTCTTCCAGTGGGGTGGCCCCCACCCAATCGCTATCACCACTCAGCGAACAGGCCACAGGCACCATCAGCAACGCCGTCAGGGCAACCACTGAGGCAATCCGCCAGATACCAGTCTTCATTCGGCTCATGTGACTCCTTCCATTCCGTGCTCAGCGTTCCAGACAGGTTGCCGTTCACCGGCAAGCGATCTGCCTTGATTGTGTGCTCGATGATGCATCCTCCAATATATTTAGATGACACCAATCTCTTCCAACTGATCCACAATCTCCTCCTTAGACCAGTATCCTATGTGCCTCGTCATCCCCTGCCCGCTGCTGTCGAAAAACACCTGCGTTGGCGTCAGCATAACTTCGTACTGCCTCGCAAGATCCTTATGGTCCATCACATTGATGATCACGATGTTGCACCTGCCGTCGTACTCTGCAGTCAATTCTTCCAGGAGTGGGTTCATGTCTTTGCACGCACATTCTTGCCCCACAAAACCGGCCAGCGTCGGTTTTCCGTTCGCCAGCGCCTCATCCAGAGGGTTCTCTGAGCCGGCGATTTGGGAACATGCGGCAGTCCCCACCACGACCGCCATCAGAGCAAACACCAGAATCAGGTACTTCTTCCTGTTAGCCATTTCCACACCATCTCATATGGATTTCAGTGGTACTCGGCTGCTGGGGAACAGAGGCTGCCCTCTCTCCCTTCCTGTCGTCCGACTACCACCCAACCAGGCAGGACGGACCGATCAGCCGCAGCATGATGAATTGCCGCTGTCACGAGCGGCTTCGCTGGTGCACCCTCAGGTACAGCCACTTTCAGGCGCGGCGCCCCCCGGTTCTGCCTCTCGATCTCGCGTGGAAGGCTGCCGTGCACGCCCCAGGTATTCCCTGATCTTCTCAATGACCTCTTCGTTTCTGGGCAGCCGGCCTCCCTCCCTCCGGTTGGAGTAGATGATCCCCTCATCAACGTACACGTCGAATAGACCGGGAGGGCCCTTCCTCAAATCCGGCGCGATCCCAAACTCCTTCTCGATCGCAGTCGCCAGACCGGCGGCTGTGGAGTGCCAGCCTCACTGGTCACAGTAAATGATCTCGATCTTCGTTGGTTCGCCCGTATTGCCCTTCTTGCTCATAACACCCCTTTCTGTCTCGGACCTACTGCGTTCCCCAACCCAATCAACGTCACTCCGTCCGCCTGATCTCGCGCGCTACTTCCGGTCCCCCCGCTGCTGCTTCTCCAGTGCATTGACTATCAACTGCGTCACCTCTGCCTTGTCCGGCACTTTGCCGGAGCAGACCAGTTCCTCATTGACCACCAGCCCCGGAGTGGTCAGGATGGGGTAGGCCATGATCTTCTTCACATCCTTCACCTCTTCGATGCTGGCATCGACCGCCAGTTCCTTCACCACGTCCTTCACTGTCTGCTCCAGTCGATGGCACCTGGCGCAGCCCGGCCCCAGAACCTTGATCTTCATGTGGCTACCTCCTTCTGGCTACAAGATCGCGTTGAATAAGAAGCCGACGATTGTTATGCCTATGGCGACCACGCCCAAGAACACGGCAATGAGCTGCCACTTGAGTACCCGGCGCAAGATCAGTGTTTCCGGAAGCGAAAGCCCAATAACGGCCATCATGAACGCGAGTGCTGTCCCCAATGCAGCACCTTTCTCTATGAGAGCCTGCACTACTGGGACAATGCCCGCTGCGTTGGAATACATGGGAACCCCGATCAATACCGCTGCGGGGACGCTCCACCAAGCGCCTTCCCCCATGAACCTGGCCAGAACACCTGCCGGCACGTACCCGTGAATGGCAGCGCCAACGCCGATTCCGATTAGCACGTATGGCCAGACCTTGCTCACAATATCACGCACGGCGTTCAGGCCGTAGCGTATCCTGTCCTCGATTGTCATGTTTGGTGCTGTGGCAGAGGCTTGAGCCATCTGGATTTCGGAAACCCAGCCCTCGATGTACTTCTCCATCTTGAGTTTGCCTATTACCCATCCGGCAACGATAGCTATGGCCAGCCCGGTAGCCACATAGATCAGACCGATGCGGAAGCCGAACAGTCCGATGAGCAGAACCAGGGCCACCTCATTGATCATTGGAGCGGCGATCAGGAAGGTGAATGTAACGCCCAGGGGAACTCCCGCCTCCACAAAGCCAATGAAAAGTGGGACAGCCGAGCAGGAACAGAATGGCGTCACCACGCCTAGTCCGCCGGCAAGCACGTTGCCCACAATCTGACGTTTTCCGGCTAGAATCTGGCGTGTTCGTTCCGCGGTGAAAAAGGACCTGATGATTCCTACCGCGAAGACGACCATGGCCAGAAGGAGTATCACCTTCGGTGCATCGTACAGAAAGAAGGCGACACTGCTGCCAAGATGGCTTGAAGGTTCCAGCCTGAATACATCATACGTAAGGGAATTGGCCACTCTTTGCAGCACGAGGTAAAGGAACAGCCAGACGGCAAACCCGATGCCGAGAGTGACAAACAGCTTCAGCCTGTTCGGTCTATTAGCAGTGGCGATTCCAGAAGAACCAGCGCTGCAATTGCACGCCTTATCTTGCTTCAAAAGAGCCCCCTCGCTTCTTGCTTAAATGCGCATCAACGCAACCACATGCCCAAAAAAAAGACCGTCAACCCGCCAGTTTTCGAACGCAGCCCGGGCCAACGCGCTCCGCCTTCCTCAGACGCTTGCGATCAAGAACTGCCAATTCGTTGCCCTCCAGCGACTTCTTCACCGCCTCCACCAGATCGGCGAAGTAGTCGTCCATCCCTTCCTGGTCTATCGAGTACAGCGACCACAGGCCATCCTTCCTCATCCTCAGAAAGCCGGCGTCGTGCAGCATGCTCAGGTTCCGCGAAGCCCTGGTCTGTGAGATCTCCAGCGCCTGCATCACCTCGCACACGCAGCACTCTCTCTCCAGCAGCAGGTTCAATATCCGCAGCCGCGTCTCATCCGACAGCGCCTTCATCGCCTTCACTACTTCCCGCATCTCACATCCTCCGCTTATATGCGCATCTTCGCTTATAGGTTACCATATCTTCATCACATCGACAAAGTAGCTTGGGGGAGTATGTACTCAC
>JAFNFZ010000057.1 GCA_017885485.1 Chloroflexota bacterium | reverse complement strand
TCTCCTGATCCACCCGCGCAGTGGCGGTGAAGATAAGCAGCACCTGCCCATCCTCGGTAGTCTGCTGACAGGTGGCCTGTGTCAGGTTCCTGGCCACGGTGGTGGTAGTAACAGTGGGAGTCCCCGGATTGGCTATGTCAACTATGGTCGCCTGCCGCTGCAGTGTCAGATTCCCTGCGGTCCCGCCAACAGAGTACACCACGGTGTGCCTGCTGTTGTCGTCCGGATCAGTCCAGACCAGGGTCAGCGGGAAGCCACCGGTCACAGGATCACCCGGAGTCAACGTCGCTGTCTCAGCCTGCAGCCCGTCCGTGCTCATCCAGTAACCGGCGGTCTGCACCTGCCGCATGGTCAGCATGTGGGCGCTGGCGTCCTTGGAGTCCAGCAGCTGCATCAGACCCACGGTGGCCGCAGCCACAACTATGGCCGAAATAGGGATGGCCACCAGGAGCTCCACAAGTGTGAAACCCCTCTGGCCATGTGCGAACAGCCTTACTCTCATTGCGCCGCCAGTCCTCGTACCACAACTAATTGGGCAGGTTCTTGTTGGGGTCAACCTTGTAGCTGCTGGTTGTCAGCACCAGTTCATCCTGATGGCGTACTTCGACGGTCACCGACTGGATGGGCGAAGTGCCGCCGCCCTCAACATCGGCAACGTCAACTGTCAGATCATAACCCGGCAGAGCGTTGTTCCGCTGGTAGTCGGCCACCGGGTAAGACGACTGCCTGATCCGCTCGAACTCCGAGCGGGTGAGGCTTTCGGCCACCGTGTTTTCATCAGCCAGCACCAGGGCCAGATAGCCCGATGACAGGGCACTGAGGAAACCCACTGCCACTACCCCGAGAATGGCTACGGCTACGATAACCTCGATCAGCATGAATCCCCTCTGTCCTCCGATGAGTCCAGATCGCTGCCCCCTACGAAATTGCGCCACTGTCCTGAGCAGTTTCATCTCTCAACCATCCCCGTATCACTCGACTTGTGGCTTGTATTGCTTCCGCTGGCCAGCTACCTACGGAGCGGTCCAGCGGCAGTCCCCGATCAGTGTTGCTCAATGATGTATGTATCCACCCGCATCCACCGGTAGCGGGGGAAGTTCACCCGACCCAGGTCCTTGGGAGCCATCAGGCTGGAACCGGGAAACAGTTCCACCTCGCCGGAACCCGCAACGGAGCCATGGAACTCGCCGCCCGGTTTGACGTCGACCCAGCTTGTTACCGACTGGACAAAGACGAAGTCCTCCATGTTCTTGCCGACGCCAAAAACGTTGCTGGCCGAGCTGCCCCAGACACCATTCAGATCCTTCGTGGTGGGGCTCGTCATCTGCGTCCAGACGCTCCCGGAACCCTGGTACCGGATGATGGTCCCCTGCTGTCCCACCGCGAACACGCTGTTGGAGGGGATGCCCCAGACACCCGTGAGTTGAGGGTGAATCCCCGTGTCAATGGTCATGGAGCTCCAGGAGCCATCCTTGTAGCGCCGGATAGTGCCCTCGTCGCCAACAAAGAAGATGTCCGTTGCGGAACATCCCCAGACGTGACGCAGAGCCAGGGTGGTGCCGCTGGACAGGCCGGTCCATGTTCCAGCCACATTGCCATCATACCGCCGGATGGTGCCCTCCACACCGACAGCATACACATTCGAGCCGGAGCTGCCCCAGACGCCATTCAGTTGCACATCGGTCAAGCTGGTCATGCTGGACCAGGCGCCATCCTTGTACCGCAGTATCGTTCCCCCGTCACCAACAGCGTAGATCACATTGTCCGCGGCGCTGCCCCAGACATCGTTCAGATTGCTGGCGGTGCCGCTGGTCATGGCGCTCCATGCGGTGCCGTTGTAGCGCATAATCGTGCCACCATCTCCCACGGCGAAGATGTTGTTGGCCGCCGTGCCCCACACGCCGTTCAAGNNAAACATTGGTGGCAGAGGCGCCCCAGACGTCATTCAGGTCCGATGAGGTGGGGCTGGTTTGCGTGGCCCAGGCAGTGCCGTTGTAGCGGACAATGACAGCCTGGCTGTCCGTGCCGCCGGCCACGATGTTCGGTTGAAAGGTGACCGAGCCGATGGCAATGATCACTCCCGAACCCTTGGCATAAGAGCCCGGCGCGAAATAGACAGTCCCCAGACAGTAGATGGTCTGGCCATTGAGGTTCACCAGGGTTTTCGGCGTGACCGAGAAATTCCCGGTGACAAAGATCGTGCCGTTGAGCTTCACCTCACAGGCCTGGGTCTTGGTGTCTATGGTCAGGGATCTGGCCGCGCCCCCGGCCGTGTATCCCATGTAGAGCGGGCCTATGGTGCTGCAGGCATTCACTGTGGTGAAAGGGTAGTTGGTACCTGGCACCTGGCCCTGATAGTAACTGCTGAGATACTCCGGCTCCGGCCATATCTCGTCCAGGTCGTCGAAGTCAGGCGGAGGGGCTATAGTCTTGGTGCCCGTCACCGTGCCCAGCGATATCAGAGTGGTGTACTCGACATTGCCGTATATGGTACCCGTGTTGTTCAATACCTCACACTGTACATTGCCATAGATGACTCCCTTGCTGTTGAGTCGCCCGCAACGGACATCGCCCCGGATCACTTTGCTCGGTGACACATCCAGCGTACCGGCACACTCCACATCCCCGTTGCAGTCTCCCTTCATCGTCACAGTACCGAGGCCGGTGATGCCATTGGCAAAGAAGTTGGCTTGGTAGCCATAGGTCGGGGTCACCCGCGACCTCACCCTGGTCATCGAGCCGGTGGCCATGTCGGTGGCCTCGGATACGATGCTGAAGAAGACTCCCTCGTTGTTCTCGTTCTCGATGCTGACGGTGACGTTGTCGCCGTTTATCACGAACGGATCAAAGTCCACCGTCCCGCTGAAAGAGCTGCCGTCATCTCCCAGCAGCCCGCCGTTCTGCAGTTGCCACACGGCGTACTCAATGCCCGCATCGGCACTGTATAGCTCCGTGGTTATGTCCTCATGGCTCTGGCCCGCCCTGAGGCCGGTCACCATGAAACCCAGAAGTGGAGTGATCACAATCGCTCCCAGGACAAGGAACGCCAGAACCGCAGTGAACGCGGCCCCCGACTCCCTGCCCGAGAAAGTGCTCTTGATCTGCTTCATAATCCTCGTCGCTCTCTTGTCCATTGCTATCCCCTTCCGCCAGTGCCTGAGCCGCCATATGAAGCCCCGCCAGGCGTGTACTATCCCTAGCTAATCAGTCGCTCCTGGACGAAACAATCCTCTTCAAGGCCGCTACCACCCGCGGTCACCGCGGCACATTCACATTCCATGAGTAGTAACCATCATACGCATTCTGAATCACAGAAGTGTCACAATGACCCCCGCAGATTCGACAGATTCGCCTCAACCCCCAAAATGGCAACGATTCAGGCCGACCCTCCTCCCATCGGGCAGAGGTCATACCCGTCTTACCCTGTGTCACACCTCCCACCCAGTGGTTTGTACCTGCGGGACTGATACCCGCGCGCACGGGGGATCGGGAATCCAGGTGGGGTTTGAGAGACCATGGATCCCTGCTTCCGCAGGGATGACANNGAAGGCAGGGATGAGACTATGGGGGAGTGTCATTCCGCACACGCCTTCGTTATGTCATGCCGCACTTGATGCGGCATCCAGGGGTGGGGTCACCTGAGAGACGCGATGCACCCCCACTCCACGAATGGACAAGGGGGTGTACGCGGGGATGACGCGTGCTGAAACACCGGCGGCGGAAAAGGGGTGTCTGGGGGTAAGTGCAGTGCTATGGGCTATGAACCATGAGCCATCAGCTATCTGCTGTCAGCTATACTGACTGGCCTTCTTGAGCAGCCAGTGCTGGCTGTCTGCCGATGGCAGTCAGCAGTTTCCGAACGCTGCTCAGTCGATGGACAGAGATCTGGGTTTGATCTCGTAGATGCGGGACTCGGCTTCCTGGTCCACCTGCGCCGTGGCGGTGAAGATCAGTCGCACCTGCCCTTCCCCGATCACCTGCCGGCAGGTGGCCTGGGTCAGGTTCCTGGCCACGGTGGTGGTGGTCACAATGGGAGTCCCCGGGTTGGTTATGTCAACCACGGTCTCCTGTCGCTGGAGCGCCCGATTCCCAGCGGCTCCGGTGACCGAGTATATCACCGTGTGCCTCTGGTTGTCGTCAGGATCAGTCCAGATCAGCGTCAGCGGGAAGCCACCGGTGACAGCATCCCCGGGAGTCAATGCGGCGCTCTCGGCCTGCAGTCCGTCGGTGCTCATCCAGTAGCCGGCCGTCTGCACCTGGCGGACAGCCAGCATGCGGGCGCTGGCATCCTTGGAGTCAAGCAACTGCATCAGGCCTGCGGTGGCCGCAGCCACAACTATAGCTGCAATTGGTATGGCCACCAGCAACTCGATCAGCGTGAACCCCCTCTCGCCGTGCCTGAGTAATCTCCTCATCTGGTGTCAATCCTCCTCTGAACTAGCTGGGCAGGTTCTTGTTCGGGTCAACCTTGTAGCTGCTCGTGGTCAGCAGCAGTTCTCCTTGGTGTCGCACTTCCACCGTCACCAGTTGGATGGGCGAATTGCTCTCATCGACGTCGCTCACGGCAACCGTGATATCATAGCCTGGCAAAGCACCGGGCAGTTCATAGCCCGATGTCGGGTAGGCTGCCTGCCTGATCCGTTCGAATTCGGTTCGGGTCAGACTCTCCGCCACCGTGTT
>JAFNFZ010000056.1:2997-3211 GCA_017885485.1 Chloroflexota bacterium | reverse complement strand
GGTGTTCACCTGGCAGAACCATCGCCAGCGGGCGTGTGCAGCGAAAACGTGATTCTGCAGAATGTGGTCACCTCCAATACCTATGGGATCTGGATCGGCGGACAACGAAACAACATCAGCGGCAACCATTTGGAGAGTAACACTGCCACACAGGGCCCTGGAATATTCCTGTCGGATGTAGCCACGGATAACTGGCTTCGCTTCAATAGCTTCC
>JAFNFZ010000056.1:0-2920 GCA_017885485.1 Chloroflexota bacterium | reverse complement strand
CCGTGGCTCGGAGCAGAGCCCCTGTGCGTGGCGACTGGGACAGCAGATGTTCTCGACTATGTCCTGGATGCTCGGGCGGGGGCATCAACCTCTGTGAGACTGGCTGGAAGTGGTCGTCCCATCATCTGGGTGGCCAGCTACTCAGGCAATCCCGCTGGAGAGTTCCCTACCTCATCCATCGGAAAGTGGATGGACGTCTGCTTGAGCTCCACCGCAGGCCTTGACGAGGCTGAGATCACGGCGTACTACACCTCGGCTGAGCTTGGCAACCTGAAGGAGGGAGATCTCCGCCTCNNAGAGTTCCCCACCGCGGCATTACCCACGTGGATCGACGTCTGCCTGAGCTCCACCGCAGGGGCTGAGATTGCCGTGTACTACAACCGCGACGAGCTTGGCTCCCTGAAGGAGGGAGATCTCCGCCTCTACTGGTGGAATGGTTCCGAATGGGTGATCTGTTCCAGCCAGAGATTGTACAAGGAGGAAGCCTGCATCCGTGCCACCATCGGCGTAGACACCAGGCCCGGCCTGAGCAATCTGGCCGGGACGCCATTTGCTATAGGTGCGGTTTCCGGCGGCATGAGCTTCCAGTGGTGGTGGATACCAATAACCATTGTTCTGCTCATCGTGCTGATAGTGGCGGGGCGATTTGTCCTGAGGCTGTTATCGCAGGGCGGGCAATACGACTACGAGTAGCGGTGCGAGTTCAGAGCGGTTCGATTGCCGCTCTGCGTCAACGGAGGAGTGTTCTTTGAGAAGAACCGCATTAGCGTTGATCCTCATGCTGTTGGCCACAGTTGGGGCTGTGGCCCCACATGGAGCGGTCCTGGTCAGCGGTGATTGACCGCATTGCTCGCATAAGCTGACGGTCGTCAGCTCACCGGTAGAGGGCGGCGATATCAGCCTGTATCCGGCCCCCGATGCCCTGGGGGAGTACTTGTGGACTCAGCGCACGGTGACCGTAGCCGCTGTCCCTGCGCCAGGATATGGATTTGACCACTGGGAAGGGGATCTGGGCGGCATCGCTAATCCTGCCGTTATCGTGATGGGCTCGGACAAGTCAGTGGCAGCCGTGTTTATGCAGTCCAGTGCTCGTTATACCATTACCTCTGGAGATTCCAAAGGAGGCCGGGTTGAACTCAAGCCGGTTCAGCCCGACGATGGATATCCCGTCAACAGCAAGGTCACCGTCACTGCCATTGCTGACTCCGGCTATATGTTCAGTGAGTGGCAGGGCGACCTTGGCGGAACCACCAACCCCGGCTCGGTTACTGTGGCCGGAGACAAGACAATCACCGCGATCTTCAAGTCCACCGTAGGTATCAGCTTCCGGTGGTGGTGGATAGCAGTAGGGATTGTCTTGCTCATCGGCGTGGTAGTGGGGGGCCGATTTCTCCTGCGTTTGTTATCTCAAAGCGACCAATACGACTACGAGTAGTGGTGCGGAGTTCAGAGCGGTTCGATTGCCGCTCTGTGTTAATGGAGGAGTGTTCTTTGAGAAGAACCGCATTAGCGTTGATCCTCATGTTGTTGGCCACAGTTGGGGCTGTGGCCCCACATGGAGCAGTCCTGGTCAGCGGAGATTGACCCCATTGCTCACATAAGCTGACGGTCGTCAGCTCGCCGGTAGAGGGCGGCGATATCAGCCTGTATCCGCCCCCCGATGCCCAGGGGTACTACTTGTGGACTCAGGGCTCAGCCACCGTAACCGCTGTACCCGCGCCGGCATATGAGTTCCACCACTGGGAAGGCGACCTTAGCGGCAACGCCAATCCTGCTGCCATCGGCCTGGGTTCAGACAAGTCAGTGACTGCTGTTTTTGTACAGTCCAGTGCTCGCTATAGCATCACCTCTGCTGCAGATTCGGCAGGCGGCTGGGTCGGGCTCAAACCGGTTCAACCCATCGATGGATATCCCGTCAGCAGCAGGGTCACTGTCACTGCCATTGCTGATTCCGGCTATGTGTTCAGTCACTGGCAGGGGGACCTTGGCGGAACCACCAACCCCGGCTCGGTTACTGTGGATAGAGACAAGGCAATCACCGCCATCTTCAAGCCCACCGTAGACATCAGTGCTAGTCCCCCCAGCGCTGGAGTGGTGAACCTCGACCCGGACTGGGTGCTAAGTGGATACCCAATTGGCACGGAGGTGAGAGTAACTGCCACTCCTGCCAAAGGCTACCGGTTTGATCACTGGAGCGGCGATCTGTCGGGGTCGGCGAACCCCACCACCATGGTCATGGACTCACCGAAGAACGTGACAGCCATCTTCGTTGAGCAGAAGTCCTTCACCTTCGCCTGGTGGTGGATCGTGCTCGGCGCACTGCTGTTGTTGCCGGCATTGATTGTGGTCAGGGTGATCTATGTGATCATGACCCGAAGAGCAACCGACCTGGAAGGCTGAAACCCTAAATCCTAAGCACGAAATCCTAAACAAATCCCAATATCAAAACAGGGATGCCCAGCCCCATGTTATTCCCGTCTAGATGGGAATCCAGGAACGTGGTAAGGAGAAGATACGGTGGATCGCTGCTTCCGCTCTTCACCTTCCTTGACCCCCAGTTGAATCTCTACAATGGAGATAGGGGAACAACCAGGAACTCCGTACTTCTGCAGTTCATGCAGGAGTTCTCGTGTTTCCCTTTTGCCTCTCAAGAACCAGATAATGACATCAGCATCCAGAAGGAATCTACTCATCATTGAGAACGTCAGCTCTTTCGAGGTAGGGGTGTCTTGCCTTGTCCAGGTACCGGGTGAGGTCTTCCAGGGTAGTCAAATCAGGGTGGTTTTCATATCAGTCCAGGCACCTGCACTCTGCTCGAGGGCTGTCAGGTATTTCTCGCGGGTTATCTTCTCTCTGGCTGCTTCAGCCATGAGTTTGCCGCGCTACTAGCCTATTTCAAATTCAGGTGGATTTTCAGTGC
>JAFNFZ010000055.1 GCA_017885485.1 Chloroflexota bacterium | reverse complement strand
TGAGGGCAAAGGCCGTGCCCTCAATGCCATGGGAGAGCAGGCCAGTGAGTTTGTGCTTGACCTGAAGAGGTATGCCGCCCACCGCCGAGGCCACCACTGGCTTCCCTTTCCACAGGGCCTCGCTCACTGTCAGTGCAAAGCCCTCCCTCAGCGACTTCTGCAGGATCACCGTGGAAGCTCTCTGGATGGCATTGATGTCGATGTCGGCGGTTTCGTTAAGGGGGATGATACGGCAATCGGGATTCCCGCAGGCCCTTTCCATGACCTCGGCCAGAACCTTCTCACCTTCGGGGTCATCGCTGGCACCGCCTCCCACCAGGACCAGCGTCGATTCAACATGCTTGCTCATCAGTTCGAAGGCCTGGATTACCCCCACCGGGTCCTTCATGTAGTCGAAGCGTGAAACCTGCGTGATTATCGGCTTGTCCATGGGGATACGGTGTTTGGCCATCACGGCACTGATGGTGTCCTGCGAGAGGTCTTTGTTCTTGTCACTCAAGGGGTCGATGGAGGGGGAGATCAGGAACTGCCGAATAGGCAGTATTCGGGAAAAGGCGGGAGCCGAGAAGACCGCGGCGTCATACTGCACCACGAATTGCTCCAGGAACCTCCACACGCCCTCATCCGGCTTGGATACGTCTATATGGCATCTCCATATCCATTTCTTGCCCCGTTCCGCCCTCCTCTGAACCAGCCCCGCCGGCTGAGGATCATGAATGAATATGAAATCTCCATACAGATCCATCTCCTTCAGGTTACGCTGGGTCGTCTCCATGAAGATGGCCAAATCATCCTCTGAGACCTCTTCCTTTCGCCCGTGCAGGGCATTGTGGAACTTCTTGGTCACCCGGAAAAACTCTCTGTCCCCTTTGATGATGTTCCAGCGGGCGTCCACGGTGAGTTCTGTCAGCAGCGGCATCATCCGGTTCAGGATCTCAGCCACCCCCCCACCGACGAAAGTGGAGTTGATGTTCTGGACCACCTTGCCTGAGAGTTTGGAGCCGATAAGCCTCAGCTCCTCTATGGCGCTCCGACCCACAATAGGCTCGTAGTCATTGATCCTCATTGGATCTCCTTTTCGACAAGCTCTATGAGCAATGATCGGAGGCCCTCCAGCGTATACGTGTAGGGGTCTACCTTGGCGATTTTCTGCGCCAGTTCTTGTTTGTCCAGGCTGTCCGCCAGCCAGGCGGAGAAATCGTTCATACCTCTCCCCAGTCTCAGCCTCGACTCAAAGACATGGAAGTAGAGCGATCCCAGGCTGACCTGGCGAAGAGCCTCAACAAACTCCCTCATGTCGTTGGCCATATAGGGAGTAGGCAGGACAAAGCTCACCGACTTCAGGAAATGGAATTCCCTGCCCTCACCAGCCTCGCGGAAGCCGTGATTCTGGGAAAGGTACTCTTCTATGATGCTGACGTATCGCTCCTTCAGAGCCTGCAGCGTGGCGAACTCGAAAGTGTCCACACTGGCCAGCCTTTCTCCCAGGATCTCTTCTCCCAGGGATCCGCTCACCCAGATGGCCAGGTCATTAGAGGGTTCCGGAGTAAGGTAATGGTGCTCCTCAAGGAAGTGGTGGGTATGCAGATACACCACTGAGTCCGGCGCCGCCTTAAAGATGTCAGCCAATTCCCTCAGGTCATTCGCCTTGAGGCCAGTCAGCTCCTTGAGATGCACCCTGCTGTGAAACTGGAAGGGCTGTTTCGCCCTGGTTGATGGGCGCCCGTGGTTGATGACAGTCGTTCCCACCACTCTGCCATTGGGAATGATGATGGTGCCTCCGCTGGCGGCTTTGAGGAGAGTGTTCCGCCAGTTGATCTCAATCACGCAGCCTTCCTCTCCTGTTTCCAGCCTGATGTAATCCCCCGTCTTGATCTGGCCGGCGGCATCGAGCTGGAGGCCGGCAAACAGGTTTGGGATGGTGTCTCTCAGAGCCAGGGCTACTACTAAAGCCAACGCAGCCAAACCGAGAATAACCGGGCTGAGCGGTGCTCCCCATATGCCCAGCAATGTAGCCAGGGCTACTATCAGGATGGCAACCCTGATCGTTTGACGTGCCAGGCTGAGAGCGCCTTTCGACGCTCTGAGTTGTTCCGCATAGAATTCAACCAGTTCGTTCGTCAGGCTCAGGGCGCACAGTGTGAGGGAAACAATGAACAGGGTCCAGAGCCCCTTGATCGCGTAATCCTTCCACTCCTGGGGTGTTTCAGATACCAGCAGGGCCAGCCATGCGCTGGGGATGATGGTCCAGATAATCGAGGGAATCCTGGTGGCGTCACGGAGTATCCCCAGTCCCTGCCAGCCGGTCCTTTCCGCCCACGCCTTGACGTGGGCCTGAACCAGTCTCCTTGCCGAGAAAAGCGCCATCACAGCGCACAGGAAGACTGCCCCCGGGATGGCAACATCAGGCCAATTCTCCACTAACCAGCTAATGACTCTACTCCCTTACAATAGGGTTTGCTCTTCTTCAGGTATGGCTGGTGAAGCCCCTCTGCATACCCTAGTCAGCAGAATTGTAGCATAGTGGATACAACTTTGCGCTGCGGATTTCGAGAGCTGTGTTCGTTGTGTTAGGTCTCGGTTGAGATGAAGTACAATCAAGTGGGATGTATCAGGACACCATCGCTGCCATTTCTACCCCCCTGGGCGAAGGAGGTATCGGCATCGTTCGCCTCAGCGGCACAGAGGCCTGTTCCATCGCCGAGGCCCTCTTCCGAGGCAAACTCGCCGACCGCCGCCTCAGCTACGGCCACATCGTCGACCCCACAACTAACGAGATAGTTGACCAGGTACTGGTCTCCTACATGGCAGCACCCCACACCTACACCCGAGAGGACGTCGCAGAGATCAACTGCCACGGGGGACCTGCGCCCCTTCAGCGAATACTGCAACTGACCCTGCGCCATGGCGCACGGCTGGCTCACCCCGGCGAATTCACGCTGAGGGCTTTCCTCAACGGCAGGATAGACCTGGCTCAGGCCGAGTCGGTGTTGGACATCGTCCGCGCCAGGACCGAAGCCTCCCTGCGACTGGGCATCCAGGGACTGGAGGGGCGACTGTCCACCGCCATCAGGGCCATCCGGGATAGCCTGACGTCGGATCTGGCCTACCTCACCGCCAGAATAGACTCCCCCGAAGACGACATCGAGCCCCGGGAAGTGGTCACGCCGCTCAATGAGGCACTGGACAGCCTGCGCAAGCTGTTCGCCG
>JAFNFZ010000054.1 GCA_017885485.1 Chloroflexota bacterium | reverse complement strand
GAGGATATGGACATCCTGGTGCGCAGTGGTCAGATCAAGAAGGCGATTGTTGCCGCACCGGTGAGCACCATATACCAGAACACGTTTGAGAAACTGCTCAGGGCAGGAAAGGTGGAGGTAGAGATGGTCCCCCAGGGGACTCTGGCGGAGCGTATCAGGGCGGGAAGAGCGGGCATCGGCGGCTTCTATGTTCATATAGGTGTCGGCACGGTGGTGGAACAGGGCAAGGAGAAGAGGGTCATAGACGGGCGCGACTACTTGCTGGAATATCCATTGAAGGCTGACTTCGCCCTGGTCAAGGCCCACAAAGGCGACCGCTGGGGGAATCTGGTCTACAGGAGGACATCGAGAACCTTCAACGCCACCATGGCGGGAGCTGCCAAGGTGACCATAGCCGAGGTGGACGAGATAGTGGAGCTTGGAGAACTGGATCCCGAGGTCATCGTCACTCCTTCGACCTACGTTGACAGGGTGGTGGAACGGCCCAAAGACCTCAAGGTCGAAGACAAGCCCATCAGCCAGGAGGCCATCGAATCGCACAAGAGGTACCAGGAACGAGGGAGTGCATAAGGAGGCGAGCATGGAGGAGAAGTTCAAACTCGACCGGCAGACAATGGCCCTTCGTGTGGCCAAGGAGTTTCAGGATGGTGACTATGTCAACCTGGGAATTGGCATTCCTGTGTTAGCCTCCAACTACGTTCCGGCGGGGAGGGAGGTGGTGTTCGACAGCGAGAATGGGGTACTCGGCTTCGGCGAGATACATACCGCGGGTCAGGGAGACCCCGACTTCGTTAATGCCGGCGGTCAGCCTGTGTCGATCATTCCGGGGACCTGCTTCTTTGCTCACGACGAGTCTTTCTCTATCATCAGGGGAGGACATCTGGACATCAGCGTCATGGGAGGGCTTCAGGTCTCGGAGAAGGGTGATCTGGCCAACTGGCTGGTGCCCGAAAGACAGATCGGCACCATCGGTGGCGCCATGGATCTGGCCGCAGGTGCCAAGAGACTGATCATAGTCATGAACCATACCACCAAGGATGGTGAACCCAGGATAGTGAAGAAGTGCACCTACCCGCTAACAGGTGTGGAGTGCGTCGATCTTGTGGTGACCGATATTGCGGTGATTGAGGTAACCAAGAAGGGGATGGTCCTCAAAGAGGTGGCGCCGGGGTGGACACCCGAGGAAGTGCAGAAGGTCACGGAGGCGAAGCTTATCGTTGCCCCTGATTGCCGCGAGATCGAACTCTGACGCAGGAAAGTTCAACCTGAGCACATGGCCCCCGAAGCTGTCAGTGTGCTGCGGGGGCCTGCCTTTTCCCCGGATAGCGTGCAGTCAGGTGGATTCCCTCTTCCTACCTGCTGAGCGCCTGTCTTCTCTCCAGATGATAGTGGTAGACCATGTCGGCCACTCTGAGACCGGAGTCCACTGCCTGTTGGGTGCCCATGAAACCACTGCTGCTGCCGGCATCGAAGCCGACGTAGAACAGCCCCGGTATGGGGGATCTGGCCGATGGCTTATGTTTTCCATTCTGGCCTATGGTCACGCCGACTCCCACTGCCTCACCACCCTGGTTGGGTAGCACCTGATCTCTGGCGTGCGCAGACACTTGGGCTGGTCCTGCGTAAGCCTCTTTGGATTCGATGAAAGGCACTATTTCGGGCAACGCTTCGGCGATCTGTTGGTCAGTCTTCTTCCAGAGCATTTCGATTGTCTTGTCTTCAGGATCTGGCGAGCAGTTGGTGCCGGCCATGACAAGTTGCTTGCCAGGGGGACCCATACTGGGGTCATAGTTGGTGGGTACCAGCATTGTTATGGTAACGTCACCTTCGATCTTCCCTTTTCTGGCGTCGATGTAGCGCTCCAGATTCCACCAGCTGGTCTGCGACCATATCTGGTACAGTCCGAGAGTCAGAACGGGTTTGTTGAGAACATAGCGTACTCCGGTGAATCCCAGGCTGGGCAGAAGGTCTTTGACATAGCTGACATAGCTTTTGTCGAAACGCTCTTCTCCCACCAGCTTGAGCACCGTTGGGTGTATGCCAGCGTTACTGACTACGATCGGGGCTTTGAAAACGGAGTCGCTGGTTGCCACGCCGCTGGCTCTACCGTCGTCAATGAGGATTTTCTCCACCCGTGCCCGGGTCCGCACCTCGCCTCCATTGGCCTTCAGGACCTCAGCCATGTCCTCAACAAGACGCCCGTATCCGCCGGCGGGGTAACCGAGAGGCTGATCTATGAGTCTCTGGAAGGATTTCGTGCACTCTGACATGGAGACGAGTTCGACCACGCCCACATTGAATGCGTGGGCCAGGAAGGCGAAATAGCCGTACAGGGGCCGAGGCAGATCCTTGTACTGAGTGAGGAAATCATGGACGGAGACGTTGTCCAGCTTGTCGAGCTTCTCCGGTGACATCGTGGCCACGTCGGTCAGCACTTTCAAAGCTATTTTGCGCTCCTCGGCGTTAAGCCCCCAATCGTCAAAGAACTGCCTGTTGGGGTCTGGTAGAACGTAGGGATCCATCTGGGTGATTCTCCTGGCCCACTTTCCGTCCGGGCATCGATAGATCAGTGCCACATCCTTGACAATGACGCGGAATTTGGATTCTATGCCCAGCGCTTTGAAGGCCTCCAACCAGGAGCCTCCCTTTACGGGCAAACCGCCGGTGGGCCACCGCTCACAGGTGAAGCCTTTGGTAGTGACAGTTGCTGGCCGACCCCCGACACGATCGTTCTTCTCCAATACCAGAGTCTTCACGCCCTTCTTGGCCAGCAGAGCTGCGCAGGTGATACCGCCCGGCCCCCCGCCCACCACGATTACGTCGTAGATGCTCTTCATCTTCCCTCCTGTGTTGTTTCTTCAGAATCACCCGATGTGTTTCTTCACGTCC
>JAFNFZ010000053.1 GCA_017885485.1 Chloroflexota bacterium | reverse complement strand
GACCATCGGGCCAATTCCTCGGACCGGAGTGCCGATTGCCGCCGTACTCGGTGTAGATGGACTCATCCACCAGATAGCCGGCGAACCTGAAGCCCGCCGCCCTGAGGATGTCCTCGAAAGGGGCGCGGTTCCCGGCATCGTTGATCCACAGAGCTACTTCAGCGCAGATACGCTCTCCAGGATGAAATGGCGCAGGCGACCGCACACTGGAGTCCGGGTCATCAACATACAGGGTCAGCCTGACAGCTCCTGCCTGAAGCAACCGAGGGCCAACCTCACCGAGCAGAAGCTGCCGTCTCTGTTTCTTGTCCTGTCCCTTTGGGGGCCATAGAAGGTAGATGAGCTTGTCCATTTTCCCTCCATCCCACGAGCTGTCACAAAGCACACCGGAGCAGGGGAATCATACTCCGCCTGCCAATAGGAGCACAAGTCGAGCAAAGATATCCGGGCCAAAGAAATGAATTTGTGACAGAACAACTGCCCTGTGAGACCCCATCGTGAGAGCCCTCCAGTAGACTAGCCCAGATCGAATTCAAGTAAAACACGGAGGTTAGCCAAGAAATGACCAAATCGAGGTTGCTGTTTCTACTCACCTTCGGCCTGATTCTGGNNGTGACATCGGCCACCCCAAACCAGGGGGACCAGGGGGAGACCCTCAGTGTCACCATAGCCGGAACTGACCTCACCGGGGCCACCTCGGTGGGCTTCGGCTCAGGCATCACTACCAACAGCTTCACGGTGGACAGCGACACACAAATCACATCCGGTATCACCATTGACGCCGAGGCTGCGGTCGGAGCCAGGGATGTCTCGGTGACCAACATCGACGGTACAGGTACCCTGGTCGGCGCCTTCACAGTGGACCAGGCACCGCCCGTGATAACATCGGTGAGCCCCAACCAGGGCACCCAGGGGCAAACCGGGCAACGTGACGATCACCGGCAACTACTTCACCGGCACCACCTCAGTGGACTTCGGCCCTGGCATCACCACCAACAGTTTCGTGGTGACTCCCCTTTCAGGACCATCTCAGGTCCAGGTTGGCACCGGGACTGCGGCGGTCACCTATCCATTCCATACATGGTATTGTGATACCCGCACTCAGTCCATCTTGCTGGCCAGTGAGGTCGGGCAGTCGGGAGAGATCCAGAAACTGAGACTGTACTGTTCAACTCGACCCGGACAGAACCTGTCCCACTTCTACATCCGGATGCAGCACGCCGCCATGACCTCATTCTCCTCCTCCAGTTTCGTTAACAGCGGATGGACTACCGTCCTACAAGCAACCAACGTGAATGTGGCCACGTGGACGGTACCGGGATGGGTTGAGTTCGAGTTTACCACCCCCTTTGACTACGACGGAGTCAGCAATCTGCTGATTGACTACTGCGTTGACAACACGTACTACACATCAAACGGAGCATGCTATTCGACCACAGCAACAAACAGAACGGTATATGCCTACTCTGATCTGTACAGCGGCGACCTTCTCAACCGCGGAAGCGGAACCCTGGCAAGCTGGTACAACAACGTGGTTCTGGTTCTGGAGAACGCGGACACGATAGAAGCCAACATCACCATCGATGGGGCAGCGACGCCGGGTTACAGAGACGTCTCGGTGACCACTCCTGAGGGCACCGACACAGAATTGGACGGCTTCGCGGTCCTGGCCATGCCCACCATAAGCTCAGTCAGCCCAAGCCAGGCAGCTCAAGGACAGACACTCGGCGCCACTATCACAGGCACCAATCTCCTTGGAGTGACGACTGTAGGCTTTGGCTCAGGGGTAACCGTCAACAGCTTCAGTGTGGACAGCGACGCCCAGATAACGGCGAGTATCACCATCAGCAGTTCAGCCACAGTAGGCGCCAGGGATGTCTCGGTGACCAACGCCGCAGGCACGGCGACGCTGACCAGCGGTTTCACGGTCAACCAGGCGCCGCCCACCATAAGCTCGGTCAACCCGAACCAGGGGCTGCAAGGCCAGACACTTGACGTCACCATCTGGGGCAGCTACTTCACAGGAGCCAGCGCGATTAGTTTCGGCCCGGACACAACTGTCAACAGCTACAACATCAACAGCTCAGTCCAGATCGTGGCCAACATCACCATCGGCGGTTCGGCCGCACCGGGGCTGAGGAATGTCTCGGTAACCACCCCGGGAGGCACGGCCACCCTGACGAACGGCTTCGCCGTCCTGGCGCTGCCAGTCATAGACACGGTCGACCCGGGCTATGGTGCTCAAGGAGAGACGCTTGACGTTGCCATTACCGGCGCCAATCTGCTGGGAGTGACCGGGGTGAGCTTCGGCATAGAGACGACTATCAACAGCATCACCACAGACAGCGATACCCAGATAACGGTCAGGGTCAGCATCAGCGATACTTCTCCGATCGTGGCCAGAAATGTCAACGTCATCAACCCTGCAGGCACAGGTGTCAAAGTGAACGGCTTCACGGTCCTGGGGATGCCGACCGTCAGTGAGGTCAGTCCGAGCCAGGCAGCTCAGGGGCAGACGATGAACGTCATCATCACAGGAACGTATCTACTGGAGACCACATCCGTGAACTTCGGTTACGGGGTGGACGTGAACAGCTTCAATGTGGACAACGCCACCCAGATTACGGCCAATGTCACCGTCAATGCGTGGGCCACACCGGGATACAGGGATGTATCGGTGACCACCATGGCGGCGGCGGCCACCAAGGCGCAGTGTTTCGGAATCTTTGCGCCGCCGACAATAGCCTCAATCAGCCCCGGCCAGGGGATTCAGGGGCAAACGCTCAGCTTCATCATCATAGGCACCCACTTGATTGGAGCCACTTCCGTAGATCTCGGATCAGACATTGCTGTGACCAGTTTCAACGTAGAAAGCGACACGCAGGCGAGGGTCAACATCGCCATCAGTGGCTCGGCCGCGTCCGGTCCTCGAGACGTTTCGGTGACCACGCCAGGAGGTACGGCCACGAAAGCGGACGGTTTCACGGTTCTGCTGAAGCCCACGATAGACTCTGTCAGTCCGAGCCGGGCGATTCCAGGGGAAACGCTCGACGTGACTATTTCGGGGGATTGCTTCACTAACGCCACCTCGGTGAGTTTCGGCTCAGGGATAACCGTGAACGACTTCACGGTGAACAACTCAAGAGAGATAGTGGCCAACATCACTTTGGGAGTCAATGCCACCATCGGACCCAGAAACGTCTCAGTAACCACTCCGGCGGCTGTTGGCAGTCTGCCCGATGGCTTCGCCGTGGTCATCCCTTCTCCCGATATTGCCCTGCTCACGCCTGCCTCTGGCAGGCAGGGAGACAAGCTTGAAGTGATCATAACCGGCGCCAACTTCACAGAAGCAACCGCGGTCAGCCTCGGGGCAGGAGTGACGGTGGACAGCTTCACGGTGGACAGCGCGACGCAGATAACCGCCCAGATAACCATTGGCGCCAACGCCACACCAGGCACGAGGGACGTGTCGGTGAACACACCCGAGGCAAGCGGCACCACGGCTGATGGCTTCGAGATTCAAACAAAGGCAGGTGGAATTCCCAT
The DNA here is from genome assembly GCA_017885485.1 of Chloroflexota bacterium. Classification (GTDB taxonomy): domain Bacteria; phylum Chloroflexota; class Dehalococcoidia; order UBA2247; family RBG-13-53-26; genus RBG-13-53-26. The sequence continues at coordinate 1,728 of JAFNFZ010000053.1, read as the reverse complement.
GTACTTCTGGCTGCTGGCAGGGGGCATAGCAGCGGCGGGGCTCATGGGATTGGCCTTCGTGATCCGACGCAAGAAGCAGGCAGCCAACTGAGGTCAGGGCCGGCAGTGACTCTGCCGGTCAGCGGGACGAAAGACGAGAGAATCGGCAGGCAGAACCCCTGCCGATTCCTTTTTGCTCTCAGGGAAGCCTGAAGGGCCGGGTTGCATGGATTGCAGAACTACTGGCTCATTCCGACCGTTGCCGGCGAATCCACCGTTCACCCCGTTTGGGATAGGTCCAGGTCTTTGTCCTGTGCCCTACGGCGGCGGTGGCCACGACGCCTCCACCAGTGTCCTTCTGAAGCACCGTGTCGAGGCTTTCAACTGCCAGTCCTGGTCCATGTGAGAGTCTTGACATATCCTTTTCGGGCAGGACTCCGGATGGTCGGAGGTAGTTGCTGAACTGCCTCTGCTCATCGCACCGTTTGCACACCCCATGGCTGGTCGGACCTTCGACCAGATCGATAACCCACAAGTGACAGCACTGTTCTCTCCTGCGCGACGGCCCGGGAGCGAATGGGGATGCCTCTGAGCCAACAGAGCCTTCCTGCACGTGCTCTTTCTTCTTGCCGCAGCGCAATGCGGCATCCCGGCGCCGTGGCATCGGCCCAGGGGCTGCTGCCGGCCTCCGGGACGACTTCTGCGTCAACGGGAGGCGCTTCTTCTCCATGGGAGTTCCCGAGGACATGACCTTCTTCTTCTGCAATCGCCTTTGCGCCAGCCGTTCGATTCCGGCTGTCCCAGACACAGTCACTCCTGACTATGTTGCCACCACACGCTCGACAAAGGCTTCGGCCCGTATGCTCGGATGAGACGCAGAATATGGACCCGGATCGCTGTCGCTGATATATCCCGTCGTATATTAGCCTACAATTATATTTCTCACTCGATAATAACTGAGGGAAACGCTATTATTCATCAAATGGCTTGAGCTGTCAAGCCCTGTCTCCCGAATCATTGCTTTTGGCCGCGGTTTTCGGATAGAATACATACGTACGCGGGCGGTTGGCTCAGTGGTTAGAGCGCTTGCTTCACACGCAAGAGGTCAGTGGTTCAAATCCACTACTGCCCATTTTAGGCACGATTTCGGGTCAGAGCCCGCCTGATTTGGCGGGTTTTGCCTTCTCTGACCTCTTGATTCGCCGGTCCTCGAGGTCACACCTGCCTCACATCGACTTCACAACCGGATCACGCGTTTTTGACCCGGTGAAAAAGGAGGCAGAAAATGGTCATGACCAGAGGAAAGAGACGGCGGTGGGAGAAAATGGAGAAGGACGGCGTTGAACTGGGTGCTCTCATCAAGGACTTCGAGTTCCACAACAGAACGGAAGGGAAAAGCGCGAAGACCATAGCCTGGTACAACGCAGTCTTGGGTGTCTTTCATCGCTTCCTGCTCGAGACCGGGAAACCCATCCAGCTTGGTGACCTCGACGAAACGCGGGCCAGGGAGTTCATTCTCTACCTTCAAGAGAAAGAGAGATGGCACAGAAGTCCCTCCGTTGTTCGCCGGGGCAAGCTGAAGACCATAAGTATCCAAAGCTACGTGAGGGCTCTGAGGACATTCTTCAACTGGCTCAACAAAGAAGGTTACACAGAAGAGAACAGGCTGGCGAGGCTGAGACCGCCAAAGGCAGAGAGAAGAATAATCGAGGCCCTCACCCCGGAGGAGATAGCCCGGGTCTTAGGCGC
>JAFNFZ010000052.1 GCA_017885485.1 Chloroflexota bacterium | reverse complement strand
TCCTCCCCCATTTTTTCGGGAGGGTCATCATGAAACTGTCCGTCGTCATTCCTGTTTACAATGAAATAGATACCATCCGGGATATTCTTGAAAGTGTTAGGGCGGTGGGTATCAATAAAGAGGATGACCCTCCCGAAAAAATGGGGGAGGAGTACAACCCCCACTTCTGCAGGCGGAATCGCAGGGATGTCTTGAGTACCCCCAGGCCGTAGGTCACGCTGCGGCGGAAGTTGATAGACGAGGCATCCTCGAAATACCGGGTTGGACAGGTTAGTTCGCCAATGCGATAGCCAAACCAGACGATCTGGGCCAGCATCTGGTTGTCGAAGACAAAGTCATTGGAGTTCTTGTCGAGAGGCAGGCGCTCCAGGATTTCCCGGGTAAAAGCACGGTAACCCGTGTGGTACTCCGACAGCTTGTGTCCCAACATCATGTTCTCGAAGAGGGTCAGGAAACGGTTGGCGACATATTTGTAGATCGGCATGCCCCCTTCGATGGCCCCGATGCCCAAAATGCGTGAGGCGAGAACCGCATCGAATTCACCATAGGCGATCATGGAGGCCATGGCCGGTACCAGCTTCGGGGTGTACTGGTAATCGGGGTGTAGCATGATGACGATATCGGCTCCCAGGTTCAAGGCGGCACGGTAGCAACTTTTCTGATTGCCGCCATATCCCAAGTTCTTCTCGTGGACAATTGTATGGATGCCGATCCGGTGGGATAACTCCGACGTGCGATCACGGCTGGCGTCATCCACAAGGATCACGCCATCGACGATCTCGAACGGAATCTCACTGTAGGTCTTCTCGAGCGTTTTTTCCGCGTTGTATGCCGGCATGACTACAACGACCCTCTTTCCATTGAGCATCCGGATTCCCCCACAACCTCGGTGCAGATATTTTACTTTGAAGCGGTTCCGGTTCTCAGATCTTGCCTGGGTTCAGGGACTTACTTGATTGTACCCCCGTGTTGCCTTCGGAGGGAGTTCGCCAGGTTGTCACGGGCGTGATGGTTCTCCGGATTCAGACGCACCGCAGCACCGTATTCCATGATCGCTTCGGCGGACCGGCCACTCCGCTCATAGGCGATTCCTAGGTTGTTGTGCGCCTCGTCGTAATCGGGAGCACCCTTAATACAGGACCGATATTCCCGAATCGCCTCGGGAAGGTTCCCCTGCATCAGGTGAATGTTGCCGAGGTTGTAGTGCGCCATGGGGTCCTTGGGATTCAGCTGCAGGGCAATCCGGTATTCCCGGATCGCCGCGGAAAGCTCCCCTCGCTGTTTGTAGACGATCCCCAGGTTATTGTGAAGTTCGTAGTTCCGGGGATCGATACGGATCGCCTTCTGCAGTTCACCAAGAGCTTCGCCAAGCCGCCCCTGCATGCTGTAGTACAGACCCAGGTTCTGGTGGGGCCGCATCAGTGCAGGGCTTTTCCCCGCCGCATCCTCCCAAAGGGAGATCTCGCTCCTCCATACCCTGTTCCGAAGCATGGTTGCCGCACAAAGCAGCGCGATCAGGACCGCTGCAATGCCATAAAAAGCTTTCCGGTTCGGGAAATGCCTGCAGGCAGCGGCGCCAAGGGAGGTAACGGCCATGATCATTCCGACCGAGGAGAGGTACACGCGGTACTCGGCCGACAGTTCCCCAAGGGGGATGACGGTGGACTCCACGGAGAGGGCGATGAAGAACCACAGGATCCCGAACGAAACGACCCTCAGTTCGGGAATACGGGTACTGCGGATGGAAAGATAATGGCAGTACCCGGCGAACGACAGCAGCGCCAGCAACAACAGGAAGGATCCAAACACCGCCGGTTCGGCCAAGGAATGCCGGACCATAATATCGTGGTCGACGTTCTGGCCGATCGGAAGGAACAGAAGCCTGAGGTACATTGCGACCACCGGGAACTGGGTGAGCAGATAGTCGCTCCGGGATATGTGCGAAACATCCGCGGCAGTGATGGTTCGCATCGTGCTGTCGAGAACGTTCAGGCTCCCCTGCTGGAGGAAAATCAACAGCGGGATGATCGGCAGGGTCAGCGCAAAGGGGCTCAGAGCCCGCACCCTTTCGCGTAGCCTCCCCGCAAAAAAGGAAATTTCATACAGGGCAATGAGGAACGGCGCGGTGAAGGTGAATTCCTTTGTCAGCATTCCGGCTACGAGTGCGATAACGGATAGCGCCATGAAAACAGGACGCCTCCGGCCGTCGACAGGAATCCGGAATTGAATGTATGCCGCCAGGGAGAGCAGCGAAAAGAAGCTGGCCAGCAGCACAAACCGGGATGTGATGTACGTTACGGCGTGGGTCTGGATCGGGTGGCAAAGGAACAGGAGCGATGCGATCAAAGCGAAGACGTCCGATGACTTCTCCCCCCCCTCGGGGCGAGGCGAAGCAATGGTACCGAAGGCGTGCAGAAGGATCCGGTAGACCAGCAAGGCGTTGAGGATGTGGATCAGCAGATTGACGACGTGATAGCCGGTCACGTCCAGGCCGTGCAGGCGGTAGTTGACCGCCAGCGACAGGTAGCCGAGGACGCGGGTGAAGAAGGCGAACCGAAGCGCCTCGGGAAGGGCGGTGGGGGAAAGGATGTCGCCGGAAGCGATCTCCTTCAGATCGAGAAACGAATGGAAATCCCGGATCACCGGGTTGTTGACTACGTAGGCGTCATCGTCAAACTGGAACGGCACGGAAAACGTATTCGCATATGCCAGAACTCCAATGACAGGAATCATAACCAGCGCAAACAGTGTGGTTCGGGATGGTGAGGTCATGCCCGTCCTGTTCGCGTCTCGAGTGGATGATCCGTGGTCATCTGGCCGGTTCCGAGGGGTAGGTTGCGAGTAACCTCGCGATCCGTTGCTCCGCTTCCCCCTTGTATTCGATATAGGTTAGAGGGACCGTTTCAAGAAACCGCCGGTATTGTTGCAACGCTATCTGCGGTTGGTGCCGTTTCTCGTAGATCTTCCCCAGGTTGTAATGCGCCATCGATTTATTGGGATCGGACACCCCGAGCGGAGCTTTCAATGCGGCAAGATAATACCGTTCGGCCGTAGGAAGATCACCCTGTATTGCCGCCAGCGTCCCCATTTGGGTAAGAGCATCTGCATAGTCCGGATCGATCGCCAGTGTCTTTTCCCACTCTCTCCTGGCGGATTGCAGGTCGTCGTTCTCCCGATATGCAGTGCCAAGATTGTAATGGGCTGCCGGGGACGTTGGATCATTCCGGGCCCCGCTTGAGAACAGGGACAGATTGTTCTTCCAGTCAAGATTGCGTTTCATGGTCATGGATGCACAGGCGGCTACGATGACCACCGTGATTCCCCACAGCGCTTGTTTGCTTCTCCCTTGGGCGTGAATCCACGAAAAGAGCACTCCGATCGCGATGAAGAACCCGATGGCCGGCATGTAAAGGTAACGTTCCGTGAGTTGTTCGCTCGGGATAGGCACAATATTGGAAATGGGCACGTAGTTTATGATAAACCAGGCCAAGCCGAACAGCGCCGCCCGGTTGCGACTTTGCACAATCCACCAGGCTGCTGCCAGCAGCGATAGCCAGGCCGGGAGGAACCAGGGAGGGTTGAACAACCCTCCTTGCGGGACTTTATGAAACAACGTCAGGTCCGCCGGAAACAGAAGCAACCCGAGGTACTGCGGGATTACGTGATAGTTCTGGGCCAGTCGGCCGAACACGCCATCGGCCGGGAGGGTAGTCCCCACGATTCCCTGTAGAGAGTAGTAGCGCATCAAAAAATACAGCACCGTTGAGACCAGATAGGGGAGCAGGAAGAACATCCCTTCCGTAAATCGCATTCGCTTCTCTCCCCCCTGCGAAGGAACGAATGTGCAGAGAGCGATCACTCCGATCAGCATGAAGGCGGTCTCCTTGCTGAGCAGGCCGCAGAAGAAGAATAGCGCGGAGAGAAGCGGCAAACGCTTCCCCCTTCCTCGTGCTTTCAGAAAAGCGAGAAAGGACGCAAGGCTGAAGAAAAGCGCCAGGAGGGTGTTCCTGGCCGAGATCCAATTCACCGCCTCGCTGTTGGCCGGGTGAACGGCGAAGATCAACGCTGCGACCAGAGCCGCGGTCCTGTCGGGCAGGAGCCGGAGGCAAACCAGGTAAAGAAGAATGACGTTTCCCAGATGGATGAGAACGTTGACACCATGGTACCAGGCGGGTTTCATGCCGGCCAGCCGGTAGTCAAGCAGGTAGGTAGCGCGGTTCAAGGGGCGGTAATATGGCTTGACGAGGTCGGGCGCAAGCAGGACTTCGGGGATGTTCCGCAGGCTCAGCGTCTGGGGATTGTTGACGATAATGATCCAATCATCCAGAACGAACTTGTTGAAAAGGCTTATGGAATATACCAGCAGGACCGCTGCCGTAAGGATCAGCAGTGAGGTCCGGATCTGAATCTGGTTGCCAGGGAGAACACCGCCCGGGTTCGTCATGTCAGGCCGTTATTTTTTCCGTGGTTCCAAGATGGGTGACCATCATGATCAAGGTCCCCCCCCGGCCCGATAACGTGCCCAGCGCAAGCGGTGGAAGCGACATCACGGTCAACAGAGAGCCGAGCACGATACCGTAGAAACGCGGAAGCCGGCCAATTCTCCCCCGCTTGCCTCTCAAATAATCAAAATATACATTGGGTTGAAACATCAGGAAATTGAGGGCGCTCTGGGACCACCCCAGCAGATCGTACTCGAACTCCTGATGCCATTTTTTCCGGACCGAAAACCCGGCCACGCCGAGGCAGTGCGACAATGCCTTCGCATCGAAGTGATACAGGTGTCGGGGAACATCGGCGTGAAGCCATTTCGCCCCGAAGACCCGGGCCTGGAGGCCACCGAAATCCGGCACGGCAACGATCAACTTGCCCTCCGGTTTGAGCAACCGTGCGATGTTCGACAGGATGGAAGGGATGTCGCGCATATGCTCCAGCGTGTGCCACATGGTGATGCAATCGAACGTCATTGTAGCAAGGAACGGATCCAGAGACTCCTTCACATCGAGCCCGGCGTTACGCCCCGGACCGGGTTCACGTTCGGTCCCCACGACATCCCAGCCGATCTCCCGCGCAGCGAGGAGGAAGGAACCGTCGCCGCAGCCGATATCGAGCAGCCTTTTCCCTTTTCCATCGGGCACGGCGGCGACGACGAATCTTAGACGTCTTTGCACGCAATACCGTGAAGTGAAACCGTGCCTTTTCCCGTAGTAATTCCCCTGGTAATAGCGGTCAAGATCCGTGGGCTGCGGAACCGTATGCCCCAGCCCGCAGCGCACACATCGGTGAATGGAAAACGTGTCGTCGGTCAGGGGATCCCGAACCTCATGGAACAGAGGTTCCAATCGACCCCCGCAGATCGCGCATTTCGACAGCATGATTCCTTGAACCGCCACCCTTTACTCCGCCTTGCCCACGGGTTTCCGGGCGTTTCCTGCGTTCAGGATCTCACTGGTCATCCGGAGATTGGCGTCGAAGGACGGGTTGTCCGGGTTCAGGCGAAAGGCCGTTTCGAAACATTGCAGCGCCTGGACGACGGCCCCCTTGTGCATGAAAGCGTTCCCCAGATTGAAATACGCCTTCCCGAAATCGGGGTGTAATCGGATCGCAGTGGCGAACAGCGGGATGGCATCGTCCGTCATCCCTTTCATTCCGTATGCCGCGCCGAGATTGTTATACGTGTTTGCAATCGCGTTGCGGGATACGGGACTGAGGTCCCGCGCCGTACCATCCGGTTCCAGGCGCAGGGCGACCTGGAATTGACGGATGGCATCGTCGACGGCGCCGCGTTCCATCAGGGCCTCGCCGAAGGCGTCATGAGCCAACGCCACATTGGGCGATTTTTTTACCGTATCGTCCCAAAGGGTGTAGCTGTTCTGCCAAACACCGATCCTTTGGACGCTTGCCACGACGCATGTCCCGATGACCAGCAGGGAGAATACCGCGGACAGCAAATGTTTCCTGGATGCCAGGATTTCAGCCCACTCCACGTCCCGCATCAGCGCGAAACCCAGGATCGCCGACGCTCCCAACATCGGAAAGTAGAGGTACCGGTCGTTCATGAGGGTAACGATGGGCACGATCTGGGATACCGGCATCAAACCGACAAAGAAAAGGGCAAACCAGAAGAAGAGATCCCGCCTGCGCATATACAGGACGACCCCCGCGATCGCGAGCAGGAGCAGCAATAAAGCGGACATGCCGATTTCCGTATCGACCCCGGTTTTTATCGGAAGATCATAAAAGGCGCTCAGGTTGGCGGGCCAGATCACAAGTCGCAGGTAACGGACCATCACTGGGAGCATGGTCAGAAACGTGGCAAGTGGACTTCCGCCATGATACGAAGTCCTGCCTCCCCCCTGGAATTGGGCGGACTGGCTCTGAATGGCCGCGATGCCGAAAACGACCGCGAGGAGGACAAATGGGATCTTGTCCCCCAGCACTCTCTTGATCCCCCGTTTCTCCGGGTCGCAAAC
>JAFNFZ010000051.1 GCA_017885485.1 Chloroflexota bacterium | reverse complement strand
CCCAGGCAGCCACTATCGCTGCTGCCAACTCGTTGGGAGTCGGGCCAATCTATCAGTTTGGCAACGAGAAGCAGAAGACTGAATGGCTTCCGAGATTGTGTTCGGGGGAAATGCTTGCTGCATTCGGCCTGACGGAACCTGAGGCTGGTTCTGATGCCGGGAGTTCCAAGACGACAGCGGAACTTCGGGACGGGCGATGGATCATAAACGGAAGAAAGATCTTCATCACAAACTCTGCATGCAAGCTAACAGGGGTTGTGATAGTTCAGGGTGTCACCGGGCGTCGTGCTGATGGGAAACCGGAATTGACCTGCATACTTGTTCCGGCTGGTACCCGGGGCTTCTCTGCCAGGGAAATGAGAGGCAAGATGATGTGGAGGGCATCCAATACCGGGGAATTATACTTCGATGATTGTGCAGTACCGGAAGAGAATCTCTTGGGTGATAGAGGGGATGGCCTACATCAAATGCTTGCCACCCTAGACAGGGGACGTCTGAGCATTGCTGCCATGGGGCTTGGGGGTTCCCAGGGTGCTTTCGAGCTGGCTCTGCAATATGCCAACTCGCGAATACAGTTTGGCCGGCCAGTAAGTTCTTTTCAGGTTAATGCGTTCAAGCTCGCAGACATGGCGCTCGAGGTCGAAGCAGCCAGGAACCTACTCTACAAGGCATGCTGGCTCCTTGAGAAGAAACGCCCGTTCAGTGTGGAAGCGGCCATGGCAAAGCTCTATTGCTCTGAGGTCATGCATAGGTGTGTCCATAAAGCAGTGCAATTGCATGGAGGCTATGGCTTAATGAAAGATACTCGGGTCGAGAGGCTGTATCGTGACCAGAGACTGCTCGAGATCGGTGAAGGCACATCGGAGATCTTGCGGATCGTAATCGCAAGAAACATCGGTGTTTCGGGTAGAGGTATGTAAGAAGAGGGAAGCAAAATGGTGAAGAAGGAAGGAAGACGCAGACGCCCAGAAAGCAAGGCCGAGGACTTCATTACGCATCCTGCTCAGATGGATCTTGCGAGAATGGGCTCCAAGGGAGAAGCGTCTCTGGGGGATAGGATCAGGAAGGCTCGCGAGATACACCGCCTCACAATACGAGAACTCAGTGATCGAACCGGGATAGATGAAGATACATTAAAGCGAATAGAGGCAAATAGCATGATCCCTCCTCTTGGAGAACTGGTCAAGCTGGGGAAAGCTTTGGAGACCAGAATGGGCTACTTCATTTCACCAGGGACTGACAAGCCCATGACGCTGGTTCGTGCCCATCAACGTAGGGAGACATCTCGCCATTCTGGCAAGCGAAGCGAGCGGTATGGCTACTTCTACGAGTCTCTGGCCCCAGAGAAGGCCAACCGATTGATGGAGCCTTTCATGATAACCCTCACTGCTACTGAAGAAGTCCAGCCATCTAGTCACGACGGTCAGGAGTTTCTGTTTGTGCTTGAGGGACAGATGATGGCACAGGTCGGTGGGCAGAAGGAGTTGCTCGCGCCGGGCGATGCCATCTACTATGATTCCAATAAGCCGCATTTCGTCAAATGCGTCGGTGGCAAAGAAGCCAAGATACTGGCTGTGCTCTTTACCGAGAAATAGAAGCTGTTGCTAGAACTGGAGAATAACATCATCGAGTGCCCGTTTTGGCACGTGATGTACTCCTTCGCTATCGCGCCAGTACTTTGTGCATCCGTCAGGCTCAAGTCTCTCAATTACCACCTTCTCCTTAGGCTTGCCCAGCGCGAGTACGAGTAGTACCTCGTAGCGATCTGGTATGTTGAGCGCCTGGCGCAGATTCGGCTTGTTGACTGCTCCGATTATGCACCCTCCCAGACCCTTCTCGGTGGCGCCCAGGAGGATGCTCTGAGCGGCTATGCCGTGGTCGCAACGCAGGGGGTGTTCCACTTGTTTGTCTTCAAGGATTATGACGTATGCCGACGGTCTTTCGCCCTCGGGAGGGCCTGGCCAATTCTCGATGTAGCGGGCCCAAACCAGGTTGTGGAAGACTAGGGCGTTCCTCTTCGGGTCACAGGACAGAATGTATCTGAGTGGCTGCATGTTTCCTGCTGACGGTGAAAGCCGGGCGAGGTCAACGAGTTCCCGCAATGTCTCATGCTCGATAATGTCTTCCTGCCAGAAGCGTCGGTAGCTTCTGCTCCTTCTCGTCAAGTCCCGTATCATGTTGTCACCTCTACTTGGAGTCGCCTTGAGTTTGATAGCGATTTTCTGTAGGATTTTCACAGCGAGCGTGGTCCAACCTCGACCATAGTCTTTTCCCAGCAGAATTGGAGGTTTGGCTGATGAAGAGGTCGACCAGGAATATTGTTAATATGCACGGATGGCACATAGATCGCGCCATCCACAATTATATCTACTTTGTATACTACCCTGTTTATTGTTCCGTCTTCCTCACGGCTGGTCGTTTCCTGGTACGCAGGTTCCTGTGGCTCAAGGGACTGCGCCACGCTTTCAGATTTGTGTTTGTACGCTACCGCTGCAAGGTGCTCAGCGCGAGCGACGCCCGAAAGATCATCACCCTGAACAAAGACTTGATCATTGGCCCGGATAAGAGCGAGCGAATAATTCCCTTTGAGCATGCCAACAAGATAATTTTCAGGGAACCCGAGTTCATTGCTGTCATGGGCGGTACCATTCCGATTC
>JAFNFZ010000050.1 GCA_017885485.1 Chloroflexota bacterium | reverse complement strand
GGCTATACTGGACGATAGGCAGAACTAGAGCCTTCGAAGTGGCCTTCAGTCTATGAGACTGCTCGATTCCAATCCCCCAAACCGGAGGAGTCGCTGTAAGCAGAATCCACTTCCTTGCTTTCAGCAAGGCTGAACCTTGTCTGTGACCTTCAGCCTGACCAACAAATCACGCACCATAGCGTTTCGGCAGTCTCACGAGTCTCCTGCTCCTCTTGGCCCCTGGTTGAACCCGACTGTCTGCGGGGTCATAATGGACAGTTTAGGCGCGACGATTTCTTTCACACAGAAGGCTGGGAGTGAGAAGATATTCAAGCAAGTCATGGAGCCAGATCAGTTCGTTTCTTCTGGTCCGCGCCCGTGCGGTGAGATGGGCCAACGTTGTGGTGTTAGTCGGCTTCGTAGGCCTGTCCTTCGGTGTGCTCAGCTTTGCTCATGAAGTGACAGGCCAATTCCGTCCCGCGATTCAGATAGACCTGTCTCCCTGGGCACTGCCCAAGTATGCGCTCTACTCACTGTCCAGAGGCCTTGCTGCATTCGGCCTTTCTCTGACGTTCACGCTTATCTATGGCTACTGGGCTGCGAAGGATCAGGCTGCAGGACGCGTTCTTGTTCCGTTGCTGGACATCATGCAGAGTATTCCAGTGCTCGGTTTCATGCCCGGTCTGGTGTTGGCTCTTGCAGCTCTATTCCCATCAAGCAATGTCGGGCTCGAGTTGGCATCAATCATCATGATCTTCACAGGCCAGGTTTGGAACATGACTTTCAGTTTCTACCATTCCCTCCGCACTATTCCACAGGACCTGCGTGAAGCCTCGGAGGTGTACCGATTCAGTTGGTGGCAACGCTTCCGGCAGGTAGAACTTCCTTCCTCAATGATCGGGCTTGTCTGGAATGGAATGATGAGCATGGCTGGGGGGTGGTTCTTCCTCATGGTCAGCGAGTCATTCATCCTTGGGGACAAGGACTTTCGGCTTCCCGGGATCGGATCATACATGAGTGTGGCTATACACGAGGGGAACGTTTCGGCGATGATAGGTGCCATCGTAGCTATGATCGTGATGATTGTGGCTCTGGACCAGCTGCTCTGGAGACCAGTGGTTGTCTGGGCGCAGAGGTTCCGAGTTGAAGAAGGCTCACGTGACGAGCGTGTGACCTCCTGGTTTTGGGAGCTGCTTCGCCGCTCCGATCTAGTGGCCACGCTCACCCGGGCCGTGCGACGCATGATCCGCCGATTACAGCGGAGCCCAAAGACCAAGGCGGCAAGGCCTTCTCCCAAGCCCAGCGCGCTGCCAGGACGCGTAGCGTCGTTGGCCGTGCTGGTATTGCTCGTGCTGGGGCTGATGGGAGGCGCTTGGGCGCTCGTTCAGATCCTCCATCATCTTTCCTTGGGCCAGTGGGGCCGGATCCTGGGTGCTGGAGGTGTCACGCTGGCAAGAGTCATTGCGTCAACAGCCGTAGGAACGCTCTGGGCCGTGCCGGCCGGGCTTGCCATAGGTCTCAATCCTCGCCTGTCCAAGATATTTCAACCGGTCATACAAATCACGGCTTCCTTTCCGGCCCCCATGCTTTTCCCACTGGTAGTTGGCGGACTCTCGTTGGCTGGAATCCCGCTTGGATGGGGGAGTATACTGCTCATGCTGATGGGAACCCAGTGGTACATTCTCTTCAATGTCATTGCTGGAGCAACGGCAATACCATCGGATCTGAAGGAAGCAGCCCAGACCTACCACCTTGGTGGATGGCGCAGGTTCTGGACTCTCTACCTTCCTGTAGTCCTGCCCTATCTGGTAACAGGCTGGGTTACTGCGGCAGGAGGTGCCTGGAACGCGAGTATTGTGTCAGAGTATGTCACGTACAAAGGGGAGGGGCTTACGACCTGGGGATTAGGGTCGACAATCAGTCAAGCCGCTGAAAAGGCCGACCTACCTTTGCTCGCCGCTAGTGTCGTCGTGATGGCGCTCATCGTGGTGCTCATCAATCGAACCCTATGGCAGCGTCTGTATCACTTGACTGAAGAGCGGTTCTCACTGAGTAAGTAGACTGACGAAAGAAGTCTCAAATGGCGAATGAGGCCGTGGCAGTATCAGGCATGACTGCATTGTGCGAGGCTCGACATGTATCCAAGGATTTCATGATGCCCAACAAGCGCCCCCTGCGAGTTCTGGAGGACATCAGCTTGGCAATCGGACCTAATGAGGTAGTCGCCCTCCTCGGCCCCTCGGGTTGTGGGAAGTCGACACTGCTCAGGATCCTGGCAGGACTCATCCCTCCCACAGACGGAGAAGTGCTTTCCCATGGGGAGCCAGTTACAGACCTGAACCCGGGCACAGCGATCGTTTTTCAGAGCTTTGCCCTCTTCCCCTGGATGACCATCGTCGGGAACATAGAGGTGGCTCTGGAAGCAACAAAGGTGCCAAAGGAGGAAGTGCACGATCGAACGGCGAACGCGGTGCGGCTTGTTGGCCTTAGCGGCTTCGAGGAGGCCTATCCCCGTGAGCTATCCGGCGGCATGAAGCAGAGGGTCGGCATCGCGAGAGCTATTTCGGTCAACCCGGAGATTCTGTTCATGGACGAACCTTTCAGCCAGGTGGACTCGCTCACTGCTGAGACTCTCCGCGGGGATGTCATAGATATCTGGACTGCGAAGAGCAACAACCTATCGTCTATTCTTATGGTTAGCCATGATGTGACGGAGGTCGTCTACATGGCGGACCGGATCGCCGTTTTCAGCGCAGCACCAGGGCGCATTCGCACTATTGTCCACAATGATCTACCGCATCCCCGGGACTACCGCTCGAGCGCGTTCCTGGCCACGGTAGAGCGGCTGCATGATGTGATCGCTGGGCATGAAATACCCGATGCCGCGGTGCCTTCAGGTATCGGTGAGCCCTTGGGAGCCGAAGTGATTCCGGATGTCTCCCCGAACGAGATTATGGGACTTCTGGAATACCTGCAGGGACACGTAGGGGGAGAGGATATCTTCCGAATTGCGACCAATACACATCGCGAATTCGGCCGCCTCATCGCCATAGTCCGAGCTGCTGAGATACTCGACTTCGCTGACACGCCTGGTCGGTTGGTAGTCCTAACGGTCATCGGCCTGCAGTTTGTGAACGCGGATCAGGAAGAAAGGAAGAG
>JAFNFZ010000049.1 GCA_017885485.1 Chloroflexota bacterium | reverse complement strand
ATGCAATTCTTGGTCCGTGGGCCTTCGGTGTTGAAAATCAGTCCAGCCAACTAAAGGACACTTTCCCGTCTCCCCGCCTCCTGACGGGATGACCGAAAGACCAAGATTGTGCAATTCCCAAGCCACGCCGTACAGTTCCATGCTCATGTGCTCCTGACCAGGAGGGGTCCAGATGAACAGAACGGGCATTCACCTACAAAGACGCCTGGAGCATCCGGGGAGATGGGTTTGAGGGCAATGCCGCTGTCGCGGATTACTTTCACCAGATTGACATGGTCACGAATCCAATTGAGCATCTGGGGGAATCTCCTCTCGGCCTCCTCGTAGGTCAGGTCGGGTGTCCGCGTGGCTTCCTCGTACTGCTCACGGACTATGGCTGGGACTTCGTCGCTCATGCTCCCTCCAGTGCCAGTGCCAACTGCCGCGCCCCCGGGTGCCCGACACTCCAATACTTCAGCGCCAATACGACCTGGTGGCCGTATCCTCGGTTCAGTGCAAAGCCTCTCTCGCGGACTAGGCCGATGGGTGCTGAGTAGGTAATGCCAGTCTCGGTATCGTGAATCTCGACGACTCTGGCACCGTGGGATTCAGCATCGGTCAGGCTCTGCGAATCGAGCGCCCAACCCGGCGGTGTCGTCAGCCGATGAATGCTTCCGCGCACTCGTTTGCAGAACCTGTCGCCGACCACCTTTCCCACTATTCGCCCGTCCGCTCTGATAGGAATGCCGTTAGTCGTGGTATAATCTGCTGTCGCCACTTCATTTCTCTCCTCTGAAGCCTCGGCTACAGCCGCCAAGCACAGCCGGGGCTTCTCTTGTTTGTGGGTTACCTCGTGGCAGTCTCCGCCAACTCGGGGAAGAGTTCGGACTCGGAGACCTGCAATTGCTCTGCGAGTCGCCTCCGCAGCTTGGGCCAGGGATGAAGACGACCTCTCTCCACTGCACACAACTGGCTTTCAGGAACCTCACACAACCGCGCCAGCTTGGTCTGTGTGAGACCCAAACCGACTCTGACTTCCCTCACCATGTTCGTCATTTGCCACCTCCGATTGTTGTTATGCACTTGACAAGTGCCACTGTGAGGATATACCATTTACTGACGACAGTATATCACCAGACGTCAGGACAAACGTCAGTCAGGAGAAACGATGAAAGGGTTTCAGTGGAAGGATGGCTACCAGGGAGAACACTGGTTCATGTGGTGGAGAGCACCAGAAGGTCACGAGTTGGTGGGCAATGACAGATACGTTGTTTGGGACCCAAAGGGAGAAGTCGACCCCACCGATGCCCAGCCGCCCTGGTTGGTTCGCAAGGATAGGACTATCTACGCTCCGAAGCTTCTGCAATATGAAGCATTGAAGAAAGCGGACCTTCACGGAAAGTTCGCCGAGTTGAGAAATGATGAAGAACTGCTGGCCTTCGCTGATAGATACGGGCTGCTGGGCAGGGAAGTGTCACTGGTGCCTGTGCGTGGCGGCAATCGTATCCATGGGGAATCTCTAAACCGCTGGCATACCGAACTGGCCGCTATGGGTGGCGTGCTTCAGATTTGGGACTGGGCACAGATGAGCCGGGATGAGAAGTTGGAGGACATATTCTCCTGGCTGAAGAATGGCAAGATAGTCATGCGCATGAGAACGAGGGTGTTTCGCGTCAAGTTCGAGCCTCGTGTGTTCCCGGGCCGTAGACCAGAGGCGGGGTATCACACGGAAGTGCTGTCTGACGGTCATGGTATCGCGCCAGCACTGGTCCAACTGGTGAAGCCGGGAGAGGTCACCAAGCTCGTTAGATACTACGTTTGCAGGGAAGTGAACAAGCGGCTGAAGGGCCATGTGTCTCCCCAACTCTTGCCGTTTGAAGCGGATATCAAGGACGTGCATCTGTTTCCAGAGAACCTTCTCGCTGCCCTGTGGGTCATGTTCATGCGAGAGGTAACTGGCCAGACGAAGATAGAGCGCTGCCCTGTATGTGAAACACGGTTTGAAGCGAGGGGTTCTCGCGACAAATACTGTTGCCATGCCCACAGACAGAAGGCATGGGAAGAAAATCAGAAAGCCAAGAAAGGGAAAGGAGGGGTCGTATCGGAAGGGCCAAACTGAATTAAGTAAAATCGTCGAGGGAGAGTTAAGTAAATTCTGGAGCGACAATAGGAGGGGGTAAATCACATGAGAAGTGTTAAGGAAATCAGAAAAAATGGGCAAAAATCAGGGGAATTGCGTTTCTCGGTTTGTTCGGGTAAACTCTCGTCCACATGGGGCTGTGGCTCAGAGGGAGAGCGTCTGACTGGCAGTCAGAAGGTCGCGGGTTCGAGTCCCGCCAGCTCCATGCTTAACTTCCCCGCCACTGCTACGAATCTGCTACGAATCACCTAACGGTCCTCCACCATCGCCTCTTCACGGCTCTGTTCCCCCAGTACCATCTTATCAAACGACAGTGCGGCCTTCCTCTTGAGGTCATCCAGTGTCTTGACGTAGACATCACCTGTGACCCGAACGCTGCTGTGGCCTGCATTGTGAGAGACCACAGACAGGTCATTGCCAGCCAATATCTGATATGAGAGATTGGTATGTCTGGCATCGTGCAGTCTCAGACCAGTCAGGCCAGCCCTTCTGACGGCCTTGATCCATGCATGGGTCACGCTGTCAGGAAGCATCGGCAAAGGCCGTCCATTATCGCCCAGCTTGTCCACGCGGCTGAAGACAAAATCGTCATGCCGCAGCGTTGTTCCCATGTCCTGTAACATGGCTTCCCGCTTCTCTCGGTATTCTCGGAGTACCAAGTTGGCCGATTCCAGCTTCAGGGTTCTCTTACTCTTCTTGGTCTTGGTCCGCTCAGACAAGTGCATCTGACCATTGATGCAATGAAGCGTCCGCTTCACCGACAGGGAGCCAGCGGCAAGGTCAACGTCCGCCCAGGTCAAGGCCAACGCTTCGCTTCTCCTAACGCCAGTGAAGAGAATGGTGTAGAACAATGCATAATATTCGGGATAGTCAGACTTCACCACGCCTAGGAAGTGTCTGAACTCATCAAGCTCGAAGATTCTTATCTCTGGAGACTGGAACCTTGGAGGCTCCACAGCGTCGCAGGGATTTCGGGAGATCATCTGCCAGCGGACAGCATCCTTCAATGCCGCATGAAGAATGGCGTGGTGCTGCTTCACACTCCGTCCCGACAATCCCCCCTTGCCGTCTATCCGTCCACTATCCATGCTCTGCGAGTAGTATGTCTCAATAGTCAGTGGCTTCAACTCCGATAGATGGTAATGGCCTAGGGCTGGGATGATATGCCGATCCAACTGGTCACGATAGCCAGCCACCGTCCGCAGAGCCAGATTCTTGTTCTTGGCATGACTGGGGAGCCATCTGTTCAACAGGAAGTCCTCCAACGTCATCTTGCTGGGATCGATCAACTCCCCGTTGTTCAGTTGGTGCAGCAGTTCATTAAGGCGGGAGTCGGCAGCGCCCTTGTTGCCCCTGAAACTGACCCACCGCTGTCGGTACTTGTTCGTCGAGGGGTCCTTGCCCATACTGAGAACGATGCCCCAATTGTTCTTGCCTCTCTTGACTATGTGACCTCGCATTTCGCTCCCTTCTTGCCTCGGCCCTTCTTGCCTGTCTTCTTAATGGGTTCGTCCTTGTCTTGGCCCTCCTCTGGCAGGTCGGCATTGCTGGCCGTGGGCTTCATCCCAACTTCTGCCTCTGTCTGCTTGGGTAACAATCGCACTTCCTGCAAAATCTTCTCATCGCAATCTGGCAGTGCGCGAAGCAGTTCGGTCACCTTGGTCGAGAGAGCGCGCTTCGCCTCTTCCCCTAGCTGCCCAGTCTTCCATGGTGGGTCTGCAAGAATCAGGAGGAACCCGTTAGAGTCTCCAGTCACCCGCTTCACGAAGGAAGCCCGCTGCTTTGCGACGTTGGCATCCGCGCCTCTCCTGAGTTGCCTCCGCATCAAGCTCAGCCTAGCTTGCACTTCCCACGTCTGTGGTACATGGTCTCCGAACGCCACCCAATAATCCAACTCGGTGGTGTCGAACAGTCGCTCTCTTGACTCGATGGACTGCATCTCTCCTTCAGCGTATTCAAGCCCCCAGACAATGAGCAAGGGGCCAAGCTCTCTATCGCTTAGCGCTGGGAACATTTGTCGTGCCACCGCGCTCAGCCGTCCAATCCACCTAGCCTCACGATTGGTGAGCGTGGCACTATGCTCAACAGCGAACTGATAGGCCCCAATTATTCCAGCAAGAGCCTCTGGTGACTGGGGGTAGCCGTTCAAGAAGCCCATGTGCCAAGGCTTGTCTTCTGCCTCGCGTTCCTCGTTGCGTACCTCTGAGATCATCTTTATCAAGGTGTCCTCAGTGGGTACGAACTCCCCCGACTTCTCTATCAAGCCCTGCAATTCACGGGCTACTACGCCCCTGCCCCTCCTGTCACCGAGGGCCGTAATCCTGATCAACTCCTTGATACTTGGCTTGATTTTCGGGCCTCTGTTACCGCCTCTTTTCCTCATGATATTTTTGTTCCCTTCAATGCTCACTGTTTGTTCCTCGCGTTCAAGCCTGTTTGTACCTTATAATCATAAACGAAGCCGACAGGCAATGTCAAGACTTCGGGAGGTGTAGGGAATGAACGGCAGAACCAAATCGGATCAGCAAGGGCAAGCGCATGAAAGTCTGGTGTGGAACGTCTGGCCCGATGTCGGGAGGAGGTTGAACCTCTCCAAGACTACCACTTGGAAGATGATCAACACTGGCGCGATCCCCAGCATCAGGCTCGGAAGGCGTAGGGTCGTACCGAAGGCTGCGCTTGATGCCCTCTTGTCGAAGGGCTGGGAACCGAGGTAGCAGAATGGAGGAATCCCGTGGTCAAAGACATCCGCGTGGGACTGTCGTTCCCCGATCACCCCAAACATAGAAGGCTGATCAAGAGACTCGGCCCGAAAGCGACATGGTACCTGCTCAAACTGTGGACAAGTGCGGCTGAACGACGGCCCAAGGGAGTGCTGATAGGATGGGACGAAAGCGACATAGCCGAGGCTGCGGGATGGCCCGATGACAGAGACCCGCAGGAGTTGGTCGAGGCACTGCTGGGGGATGGGAATAGGGGTGGCTTCTTGGAGCGAGTTGACGGTGTCTACAGGCTGCACCACTGGCAGGAGCATCAAGGGTGGGTTTGTGGGGCTGAAGCACGAAGCGAACACGCAAGGAAAGCAGCGATGGCGAAGTACAGTTCTCCTCAGAGGATGCTCGATGCATACTCAGAGAATGCCCAGCGCAATGCCCCGTCTCCCTCTCCAAAACCATATCCAAATCCAAATCCCCCACCACCTCCTTCTCCCTCTCCACCTCCATTCCCTAGTCCACACCCAGCAAGTCGGCTGAAAGCAGAAGGATTGCAGGACGAAGACGAGTCCTTTGAGGAAGATGGTGATGACCATGAAGAAGATGATTACGGGGAGTCTGAGGACTGAAATCGAGGATTGAGTGAGATGGGCGCAGTGAAGGACTGTTGGTAACAGATAGCACTTGCTGAGTACAGTGAGATTGCAGCCGCCTCACTGGAAGCAGTAAGACGGATCGTCGAGGCTGAATTACACGGAGCATCCCGACAAAGCTCCACGGAGCTGGCTACAGAGGGCCGCCTATGGGCGAGAATCGCTGATCTGGCACCTCTGACAAGGAATTGGTCAGGCCGTGCGGCTCGGCGATTTTGTGACGCTGTGCGAGGCCACGAGTGATGAACACAAGAGGCAGACCGAGGTCAACCGTTACCATCGACCAGACGATCGATGCCATTCGGAGGCACGGCCAAGTGGCGAGGGCTGCGAAGGAATTGTCTTGCAGCCCAGCCCTCCTCTACAAGCGCCTTGGTGAGGTACGGTTGACTTTGAACGATGTGTTGGGAGTGCCAGATGCGAAGGATTCGCCGCGGGAGTGAGGATGCCCATCTATTGCAGGGTCAGCGGCGGTGTCCCATATCCCCATCTTCTATATATAGACATACTACATACAATAGTATCGGCGGCCCAGAGATGTCTCTCCCTTCCCCTGAGTGGCGCAAAGGCATGGGTTGGGCAGCACCAGAGGGAACTTATCCCCCTCCCAAGTCCTGCTGTATCTCGCTGAACAGCGCTAAGGCTGCCTGTAGGTTCTCCACGATCTCAAGAGCCAGTACGTCGGGGGCGGGCAGCTTGTCAGAGTCCTCAAGGCTCTCATCCCTCAACCAGAAGATATCAAGGCTGGCCTTGTCTCTGGCGACCAACTCCTCGTACCTAAAGCTTCTGAACCGCTCAGACTCCTTCCGTTCACGCCTCTGCTTCGCATTGTAGCAGTCCATGAAATCGGAAAGGTGCTCCAGTTTCAAGGGATTGGTCTTCAGCGTGAAGTGCATATTGGTTCTGAGATCGTAGATCCAAAGATCCTTTGTCCAAGGTTTCTCGCTTGCGGGCCTCTTGTCGAAGAAAAGCACGTTGGCCTTCACACCTTGGGCATAGAACA
>JAFNFZ010000048.1:215-3585 GCA_017885485.1 Chloroflexota bacterium | reverse complement strand
GCGTCGCCCGACGCGCCGTCGCCAGATCGACGCCGTCGCCCTTGAACCGGGTCCGTTCAGTCAGCACCGAGATGGCTGCGGCGCCACCCCTGGTATATGTGGCGGCCATCTTGGCTACGTCGAGCTCGGGACAAAGCCATCCCCCGGAAGGCGACGCCCTCTTGATCTCGGCAATAAGCCTCATCCCGTCTCCCCGCACCGCCGCCTCGAAATCACGGGGAGGGCCATGAACATCCAGAGTCGTCTCCAGCCCGGCCAGAGGTTGCCGGCTCTTCCTCTCGGCCAGCCCTCTGCGCACGTCAGCAGCTATCTCGTCGATAACCGTCATTCCTGCACCATACTCCGACTCAGGCGGACGAGGTCATCCAGCTTCCTGGACGCTCCGCCACTGTCTATGGATTCAGCCGCCAGGCCCAGACCATCCTTGAAATCGGACACTCTCTCAGCGGCCACCAGCCCGGCCGCCGCATTGAGCAGCACCGTATCGCGCTTGGCCCCCTTTTCTCCGCCGAGCATTGCCCTGATCGCCATGGCATTCTCTTCGGGCAACCCCCCTCTGATCTCGCTTGACTCAGCCGGGGGCAGTCCCAACTCCCTCGGGTCGAGATAGTAGGTATCCACCTTGCCATCACGAAGCCGGGCTACCCTGTTGCTGCCCGCCAGCGACAGTTCATCCATGCCTCCAGCGCCATGCACCACCAGCGCCGAGTGAACGCCGAGGATATCCAGCACCTTGGCCATGGTCTCCGCCAGTCCCGCATCGTACACCCCCAGCAGTTGGGTTGAGGCAGAGGCCGGGTTGGTCAACGGGCCCAGGATGTTGAAGATGGTCCTGATGCCGATCTCCCGTCTGGGAAGGGCAGCGTGCTTCATAGCCGGATGCAGCAGAGGGGCAAAAAGGAAGCCGATGCCTATCTCGTCAATGCACCTGGCCATCTGTTCCGGCTTGAGCTCGATTCTCACCCCCAGGGCTTCCAGTACGTCGGCGCTGCCGCAGCGACTGGACACCGAGCGGTTGCCATGCTTGGCCACCGGAACGCCTGCACCGGCGACCACCAGGGCCACCGCCGTAGACACATTGAAGGAGTTAGCTCCGTCCCCACCTGTGCCGCAGGTGTCCGTCAGCGGCTTCCTCGCCGTCACAACCTTAATGCAGTTCGCCCGCATCGCCCTGGCGCAGCCGGCGATCTCCCCCGCGGTCTCCCCCTTCATACGCAGCGCGGTGACGAACGCGCCTATCTGCACCGGCGTGGCCTCTCCGGACATGATTTCCTGCATCACCGCCTCGGCTTCACCCTGCGCCAGGTCCACCTTCTCCACCAGCCTGGCAATGGCCTCTCTGATCATCTCAGTTCCCTATCCCCGACCCTCGGATTTCCAGCGTTCCGCCAGACACACAGCATCGTCCAGGACCTGGATCTTGCTCAGCGTCTCCTGGTATTCCCTCATCGGGTCCGAGTCGGCTACAATGCCCGCCCCGCCCTGCAGATAGACGGTATCCCCCACCATCACGATGGTCCGGATGGTGATGCAGGTGTCCATGTTGCCCCCAAATCCGAAGTACCCCACAGCGCCGGCATACGGCCCCCGCTTGGTTCTCTCCAGTTCGGCGATGATCTCCATGGCCCGCACCTTGGGGGCACCGCTCACCGTGCCTGCCGGGAAACAGGCCCGCAGCAGGTCGAAGGCGCTGCAGCCCTGGTTCAGATCTCCCTTGACCGACGACACAATATGAATCACGTGAGAGTACTTCTCTATCCCCATATACAACGGCACATTCACGCTGCCGTACCGCGCCACCCGGCCGATGTCGTTCCGTCCCAGGTCCACCAGCATGTTGTGCTCTGCCCTCTCCTTTGGATCAGACAGCAGCTTCGAGATAGTCGCTTCGTCCTCCTCATCATTGCCTCCCCTCGGCCTGGTACCGGCGATCGGCCTCGTCTCCGCCAGGCTGCCCTCCAGCTTCACCAGCATCTCCGGCGAGGAGCCGATCAACTGGAAATGCCCGAAATCGAGGTAGAACATGTACGGCGACGGATTCAGCATCCGCAGCGCCCGATAGATGGAGAAGGGCTCTGCCGCGGTCCTGCGGCGCAACCTCTGGGAGAGTACGATCTGGAATGCATCGCCGCTGAGGATGTACTCCTTGGCCGCCCTGACCGCGTCGCAGAACTGAGCAGCTGAGAAATTCGATGCCAGCGGCGGGCCAGCCTCTGCCCCCACCGGGAAGGACGTCCGCGGCTCCGGCACCAGGTCGTTCCGCATGGCAGCAGCAATAGCATCTATCTTCTCCCCAGCCTCCTTGTGGGCCGTCGCGCCGTCGGCTGGCACGTTGGACACCACCTTCATCTTGTGCTGGACATGATCAAAGACAACCTGGGTGTCGCTGAACAGGAAGGCCGAGTCCGGCAAACGAAGCTCGTCATCCGGGCAGTCCGGCAGATTCTCAAAGAACCGCACAACGTCGTAGCCCAGATAGCCTACGGCCCCTCCGCAGAAATGGGGCAATCCCAAAGCCTGAGCCACCCCGTAACGCGACAGGAGGGACTGGACCATGTGCAGAGGGTCAGGCCCCTTCCCGGGCCCTCCCAGAGCCACTCTCCTCGTTCCCTGACTATTGCGCACAACCCCCTCGTTGCCGCTGGTCTCCACCTGGAGATAGGGGCTCGTGCCGATGAAGGAGTATCGTCCCAACTGCTCCCCACGCTCCACGCTCTCCAGCAGGAAGGAAGGCGGCCGCTTCCCCAGCTTAAGAAAGACCGACACCGGAGTTTCCAGGTCCGCCGGCAGCTCCCTGACCACAGGTATCAGGTTGCTCCATCGGCTGTCTTTATGTAAAGTATCCAGGCTTTCCATACCTCATCCGACTCCCAAATAACAAGCCCTCCGCTCCCTTGAGGGGCGGAGGGCTCAATCCGCGGTGCCACCCTCGTTGGTCTCCAGTGGAGACCATCTCATCTCAGGCACAGGGGCCAGCCTTTGGCTAACGTCCTATGCCCTGGGTTGTGATTACGGTACCCTTTCCGTCAGACCCTACTCAGAGTCACCTTTCGGGTTGCAGCTCCCAGGCCCATTCAGCTTCTGCGCCAGCGTCGGCTCACACCTGCCCCGACTCTCTGTGCCTCGCTGGAAGCCTACTCTCCCTGTTCTCAGCCTTTCAGCTATTCAGTTGGGCTGCATTATAAGATGACCATAATACTTCTGTCAACATGCGCATGCGCCTCTCCTCCCCATGTCATCCGCCTCAAGCGGATCCACGTGTCCGTGTCCTCAGGGATGTGGTATCCTGACAGCAATGACCCGTGGGAAGACGCACTGACTCAATACCATAGCCCAGGGAGGGAAATGTCCGACTTCGCCTACGCNNNNA
>JAFNFZ010000047.1 GCA_017885485.1 Chloroflexota bacterium | reverse complement strand
ACAAGCTCTACTTCGAGCCCCTGACTGTGGAAGATGTGCTGAATATCTATGAGAAGGAAAAACCGATAGGTGCCATAGTCCAGTTTGGTGGCCAGACCCCGTTGAACATTGCCCAGGAGCTCAAGGACAACGGGGTGACTGTCCTGGGGACCAGCCCGGAGAGCATTGGCCTGGCTGAAGACAGAGAACGGTTCAGGGAGAGAATGATTGCTCTCAACATACCACAGCCGGACGGTGACACGGCTCGATCACTGAGTGAAGCATTGGAGATAGCCAGCAGGATCGGCTACCCCGTCATGGTGCGACCGTCATTCGTCCTTGGCGGCCGAGGCATGAAGGTCATCTATGATGAGGCTGAGCTGATCAAGCATGCGGAGGAGGCTATCCAGGTCAGTCCTGAGTACCCAATGCTCATCGACAGATTTCTCGAACCAGCCATCGAAACAGAGGTGGATGCTCTCTGTGACGGCGAACATACGTTCGTTGCTGCTGTCATGGAGCACATCGAATTGGCCGGCGTTCATTCAGGAGATGCTGCTTGCGTTATCCCTCCGAGAACGATCAAGGAGGAACACCTCAATACCATTGAGGAGTATACGTCGAGGATAGTCAAAGACCTGAAAGCAGTGGGATTGATGAACGTGCAGTATGCTATCTGCAATGACAAAGTGTATATCCTGGAGGCCAACCCCAGAGCTTCACGCACCGTTCCCCTGGTGTCAAAGGTGACCGGGATTCCCATAGCGCCCATTGCTACCCATCTGGTGTTGGGCAAGAAGCTGAAGGATTTCCCTGAGCTCAGGAAGCGCAAGCTCCCTTACGTCGCTGTCAAAGAGGCGGTTTTCCCATTCAACATGTTTCCCGAGGTGGACCCTGTACTGGGGCCGGAGATGAAATCCACCGGAGAGGTCATGGGAATAGCCGAAACCTTCGGTCTTGCTTTCTACAAAGCTGCGGAAGCCGCTGGCGCAAGACTTCCGGTTGAGGGCAACGTTCTGTTTACCGTGGCGGATAGCGATAAGCCAGATTTGCCTCCCATAGCCCGAAGAATCAAGGCTCTGAATTTTCAGATCTATGCTACAGAACAAACCAGCCGCCTTCTGACGGCGCATGGCATACCGAACCATCGAGTGAAGAAACTTCATGAGGGCAGGCCTAACATCTCTGATTCAATCAAGAATGGGGATATTCACCTGGTGATCAATACGCCAGCCGGCCGGAACAGCAAATATGACGACAGCTACATTCGGAAGACGGCAACACAGCATAAGGTGCCGTACATAACTTCGATGGCGGCTGCGCGGGCAAGCGCCGAAGGCATGGAGGCCATGAAGAACCAGAAGATTGTACCCAAATCTCTTCAGGAGTACCAGCAAGAACTCTCATAGTTGGCGGCGTTGTGGCCAATATCCAAAGATGTTCTGAGTGCTTGGATTCTGAGGAGTTGACTGGGGGAATGATCCAGTGAAACAGGTGACTGTACCTGTCATATCCAACGCAGAGATTATACCGCAAGTCCACCTTCTGTCCCTGGAGGCTCCAGAGATCGTGGCTGTAGCGCATCCGGGGCAGTTTGTGATGGTGCGCTGTGGAGAAAGCCACGATCCCCTGCTGCGACGACCTCTGAGTATCCATCGGGTCACAGAGACAGGACAGATCGCCCTGCTATTCGGCGCGGTGGGCCGAGGCACATGGTGGCTGTCCCATTGCCGTAAGGGGGATCATCTTGATCTTCTGGGACCTTTGGGCAACGGTTTCTCGATCCAGCCAATCTCGCGAAGCCTCCTACTGGTGGCTGGCGGAATTGGCATTGCGCCATTGGTTTTCTTGGCTGAGAATGCACTTAGTGCTGGGTACCCCGTGACTCTTCTTATGGGGGCTCAGAGTGCTTCTTCCCTGTACCCCAGATCTCTGTTGCCGTCACACGCCAAGGTTGCCATGACTACCGAGGATGGGTCTGAGGGAAGACTAGGTATGGTAACCGATGCCATTGATGATCTTGTGGAACAGATCGACCAGGTGTTCGCCTGTGGGCCGGTTTCAATGTACCGGTCAATGGCGACGAAGGAGTGTTTGGCGGGAAAACCCGTTCAGATCTCTCTGGAAATGATGATGGGGTGTGGGCTGGGAGCCTGCTATGGGTGTGTTACGAGGACGAAGAGGGGGCCACGTCAGGTCTGCCATGATGGCCCTGTGTTTGAACTGGGCGAAATCTTGTGGTGATGGAGGTGATTGGAATTGGTGGAGAGCAGGCGGATAAGAATCAAGACGAATGGGAATTCGGAGATCACAGACATAACCGGACGGGTGGCGAGGGAGATAGATGACTCGAGTATTGAGAATGGGATTGCCACTGTGTTTGCTGTCGGTTCTACGGCGGGCATTGCCACCATTGAATATGAATCGGGATTGATGGCTGATTTCAGGAGCTCGTGGGATAGACTTGTTCCGGCCAACATGGACTACCAGCACAACCGGGCTTGGGGTGACGGCAATGGACATTCTCACGTGCGGGCTTCGATTCTTGGGTCCTCCCTGACTGTGCCCTTTACAGAGAAGAGGATGCTATTGGGAACCTGGCAGCAGATCGTCTGTGTCGATTTTGACAATCGCCCCCGTTCAAGAGAGATAGTTGTTCAGATCATAGGGGAATAACGCAACGCATGGCGGACATCGATTTCGTGTTTCATCCGATTGAGATGCAGGGGAAATGCCTTGAGGCGGGATTTGCGGTTTATCCCTCGATCGGCACGGCTGCCCGTGCCATCAGCCGCGTTGTCACCTACGGTGAGAATCGAGGGCAGCAAGTATCTCGTGCTGACTTGCCTCTANNGGATGATCATCCAGGACCTGGCGATGCCGTCGATGCAAGTGATGCTTCGGGGGTCCATTTCTCTCAGCAAATCGAAACCCTGGCGGAACATGTTCCTGTCCCTTCGGAAGAACGTGCCAAAAAGAGCACACACACGTTCTGGATCCCACTTCTTGTGCGAGTCTGCGACAGTATTGAGCAGATTCTCGTTCGTCTCGCTCACTAAGCCATCCAGACTGGTTTCGACTACAAGCTCAGCCAGCCTGGCATGGTTCTCCTGGTAAGAGGTTTGGAATGCTGCCA
>JAFNFZ010000046.1 GCA_017885485.1 Chloroflexota bacterium | reverse complement strand
GCATACCCTGTTCCAGGAGTTGAGCCCCTTCATGTGCTTCATGGCCTCCATCTTTGGTCCCTCGATCTTGTAGCTGGGGTCGGTCAGCAGCTTCAGCACGCTCACCTCACCCTTGTTCAGGGCCAGCAGCCTCTCAAATGGAGCGCTGGTCCGGGCAATGGTCTTGGTCTTATCGAACGGAAGCTCGCGGATCTCGGGCGCCGGCGCTGGCCTGGTCTCTAGAGAGATGGTGAGGCATCTCCCTTTGTCGAACTGCCAGTAGGCGATGCGGTCCGTTCCGTCTGGGCAGTTGTAGATGCGGAAACAGAAGTTGCCGGTCAGGGACTTAGCTGCGGCCAGATGCCGCTCGTCGCTGTTCAGCCTCTTCTGGGCCTCGTCACACCACTCCCGGGAATAGTACTTCAAGCTCATTCTATGCCTCCGTGAGTCGCCGCCGGTCGAGGGGAGGGATGGAGAACAGTGCTGCCATCATCATAGTTGTGCCCTGACACCATTGTCAATGGCACCACGTTCTCACCCTTCACAAGCCCCGCCGCTCCCCGGCCGAATTGACCCTCAGCCACATCGGGGATACAATCCCCATCAGGTCGCTCGGAATGGCCGCGGTCCTGTCCCGGCCGCGGTTTCCGCCGGCTGGTGACGCGGAGCGGTGCATTCAGCAAGGCAGAATGAGTTCTCTGAAGGAGCATAGCCTATGCCCAAAGCGGTTGTAAACGGTATCAGTCTCTACTACGAAGCCCATGGTCAGGGAGAACCGCTGGTCCTCATAGCCGGGATGGGGGCGGACCATCGGTCGTGGTTTCCTGTGATGCGTGGCTTCAAACGACACTACAGGGTCATCACCTTGGACGGCAGGGGCATCGGCAAGACCGACCGGCCCCCTGGACTATACAGTTTCGAGACTCTGGCCGCCGACGTGGTCGGCCTGCTGGACCACCTGTCTCTGGACAGGGCACACATTCTGGGGGAGTCTCTGGGAGGCATCGTGGCCCAGGAGGTGGCCATTGGCTTCCCTCAGCGGGTGAGAAAGCTTATACTGGCCAACAGCAGCGTGGGCCGGGGTGGGAACATGCAAGTCAATCCTGCCCTGATGAAAGCCTATGGCCGGCCAGAAGGGGCCACCGGGACGGGTTTTGACCCCGCCAGAGTCAACGTCGGCAAAGTCATGAGGGCGCATATCTCCCTTTCTTTCAACAGCAGAATCTACAGGGCAGTCATGATGCTGATGGCCAGTCTCTACGTCAGGCCCTCCGCGTTCAAGGGCATGACCGAGCAGATCCAGGCCATTTCGGCTCACAGCACCCTCGACCGGCTGCACCTCATCAAGAGCCCAACCCTGGTGATAACCGGCACCCGAGACCGTCTCGTCCCCCCGGCCATGTCGGATATCCTGGCCAGCCGCATCCCCGGCGCCAGACTGGTCAAGGTAGAAGGTGGTCCACACGCTCTCCATGTGGAAATGAGGCGGCGCTTCAGCAGAGAGGTTCTGGATTTCCTCACTCGTGCAGAATCTGCCTCAGTACCCGCAGATTGACCACGTCCTCCCTGTTGTACTCCAGCAGCAATTCCAGGGCCGCCCGGTCGCCTTCGCTTCTGTACTTCCACCAGAGAATCACGGCCTCGAATCCGCTCATACCTGTGAGCCGTCGCGTGATGCCGAGTTGCTGCTCCACGGATTTGAAACCGCCGTAGAGCTTTCTCTCCCAACAGTCATACATCAGGTCGTGGTGGTGGAACTCGTCCTCAAGGTCCAGGTCCAGGTGGTCCCGTATGAAGGGGAGGTCAAAACGTCTGCCGTTGTAGGTGAAAATGGTGTTCGCCCCCTCCAGAGCCTGGAGGAGGTTCTCTCTGGTTATCTCCTCGCCCACCAGTTGCACAAACCTGGGCGCACCGTTCGTAACCAGGTAGATGCCGATCACCGTGATGTCGTCCAGATATGGAGACAGACCGGTGGTCTCGATATCCAGATAGGCTTCAGCCATGGGCGTCACAACCTTGTGCCGGGGGCATCACCCCCGCATCGGGCTCTGCGGATGCCGGTGTCCAGGCCAGATTATAGCCCTTCTCTGACAGGGAGAACAGCAGTCGCCGATGCCTCTTTGGACCAGATCACCCGCGCTAATATCAGCCCAATCAATCCGGCCGTGAGGAGAGCCTTTCTCATCGCTGGCATGGGAGACCAGAACCCCTCCCAGAACGTGTCCAGCACCTCTATGAGGTCGATACTGGGCAGCCCGAAGGACCTCTGCCCGGTTTCTGGATCGATCTTGTAGAAGCCGGCGTCCTGGTTCTCTACATCCGTCTCCTCTTTGCCCTCATAGTCAACCCACACGTGTATGGGGGACGTGTTCAGACTGTACGGTATGTCTTTCGCCTCCAGTACCGAGGCCAGAACGAGGGCCCGGCCCTTGCAGTCCCCTTCCCCCTTCTCCAAAACCTCATCTAGAGTCGGGAAGTACCAGGGGATGCCATACACTTCCCAGTCGTAGCGGTAGGGTATGCTTTCAAGCACGGCGTCCTCAATGGCCGCGGGGTCGGCAGGAAGGCCTGCCGATACCGATTCCACTGCAGGAGCGTCAACACCCGGATCGATGAGCCTCTGTACGCTTACTACCAGTCTCACCGGGTTGGGGTAGAGAACAAGAAGTACCCACAGCACCAGAAGCAGGGGGAAGAATCTGCAAAAGGCTCTGATGAAGCCTCTCTTTGTAGTCGTGGCCAATGTCGCTTTCTCCTGGCTTCTGAGGTCATCATCCATCAGACTGTCGGTCGATGCAAATCATGGCCTGATTCGGCGTTGCCTCAATCGCGCCGGGAAGGGCATGCTTTTCGCAGATGGGCAGGTTGGGAGTGAAATGATGCAGACCGATGGCTGGCTACTGCTGGCCCAGTCGCTTGCTGAGGTCCTGGAGGAGTTGCTCCAGTTCCGGGGTTAGCCGAGTCTCTTCTTTGTGCTTCCCCACTCTGGCGTCATANNACTTCCATTAGACCTTTCTTGCCCCTGTAGTCGTTCTCCAGAGTGAGATACTGGGGCAGATGGATCACCATGCTGGCGGTCTCTATGTCCATCTGAGGGGCCTTCTGAGAGATGAGGAAGGCGATGGTGGTCGGGCCCACGTAGTCGCTGG
>JAFNFZ010000045.1 GCA_017885485.1 Chloroflexota bacterium | reverse complement strand
AGAGTGCTGCCATTATGGAAATGGAAGCTATTATGGAGGCCGCATCGTAAGACGGCGTGCTTGGCAGGTTGACGGGTGCTCCCTCAGCGTAGCCACTGCCGATCATAGTGGTGCTCAGGGCGTAGTGAACAATGCTCGACCCCTTCCAGTCCCTGTAAGGGCCGGTCTGGCCGAAATCGGTGATACTGGCCATGACAAGTCTGGGGTTTGTCTCTTTGAGCACCTCGTAGTGGAGCCCCAGACTCTCCATGTAGCCTGGCGGATATGTCTCTACCAGAACGTCTGCTGTCTTCACCAGTTTCTTGAAGAGGCGTTTCCCATCGGGCAATTCCAGGTCCAGTGTTATCCCGTATTTGTTGGCGTCCCGATAAAGGAATTGGAGACTCCTATCAATGTGGGGCACATCGCCGGCGAATGGTGGGATACGCCGAGTCGGGCATCCACCTTCTGGTTTCTCGATCTTGATGACCTCGGCACCCTGGTCTGCCAGTAGTTTGGTACAATACGCTCCCTTGATATCAGCCAGGTCCAGGACGCGGTATACACTCAAGGCACCTTCCTGTTGCTCCGCCACGCTAGCACCTCCTTCTCAAGAAGACTGACCTGTCAACACTGCTTGTACCTCTCGTGAGGTTATGCTGGTAGATGTAGGACCGGCAACGGTTGTACCACCAGTAGTGCGAGCTCAGTTCGGGATACTGTGGTCAGAACACAACTATGCCCCGAACCACCTTGCCGTTCTCAAGATCCGCGATGACCTCGTTGATGTTGTCCAAGCCCTTGTATCTCTTGCTGATCAGCTTATCGATGGGAAGCTTGCCAGCCATGTAAAGATCGACATACGTCGGAATATCAAGTTGGGCCCTGACGTCCCCCTGGACGCTTCCCTTGATGTTCTTAGCCACATTGAATCCCCAAGCATCAACGGATAGCTTAGACCCCAGTGGTGCCATGCCAGCTACCACACAATTTCCAGCGACGCGTACAGAGCTGAAGGCCTGGGCCATCACGGTAACATTTCCAGTACACTCAATCGCATGATCGACCCCGCCTCCAGTGTAGGATGATCCTCCTCCGGATAGGCCCACAATCCGCTGGACTGGATCCTCCTGAGAAGCGTTGATAAGGTGTTCGGCACCAAGTTCCCTGGCCTTCTCCAGCTTCATGTCGTTGGTATCCACAGCAAAGATCATGGCCGCGCCGCACAGCTTCGCCGCCATGATCGCGCTGAGTCCAACACCGCCGCAGCCGAAGACCGCAATAGTCTCACCAGCTGTGAATCCCGCAGTGTTTATCACCGCACCTATGCCTGTACTCGTGCCACAACCCAGGGTGCATACCACATCCAGCGGCGCATCGTCACGAACCTTTATGGCCGTTCGCTCGTTCACCACAGCGTACTCCGCAAAGGAGGATTGATTGAAGAAGTGATTGAGCTCCTGACCATTCTTGTGCAAACGCCTGGTTCCGCCTGGCAGCGTACCCATCAGATGATAGCCGAGCCACTCCTGGCACACGGCTGGTTGTCCTTCAATGCAATGGCGGCATCTGCCGCATGAAAGGATCACCACCATGATTACATGGTCACCCGGCTTCAACGTGGTGNNACCGGCAGTGGTTGGGGCATGTGGCCGTTCATGAAATGGATGTCTGAGTGACAGATGCCCGTGGCTGCCACCTTCACCAGGACTTCATTTGCTTGCGGTTCATCAAGCGTGACGTCCTCCACCTTCACCGGTTTCCCAATCTCATAGTGCACTGCCGCCTTCATCTTCATGACTCTCTACTCCCTCCCATTCTATTTGGCCGTAAGCATGTCTTCACCGATTTGAAGTGATGAGTTCGCCACCTGAAGAATTCCTGAGGTCACTGCAGCTCTGCTACCCCGTATCCCTCCCCACGATGCTCACCGCCACCGCAGCGCTTGGCGGCTGACCCCCCTGGTTATGGGTGAGTCCCAGCTTGGGATTCTTTATCTGGCGCTCGCCAGCCTTTCCTCGAAGCTGGAGGTAGCACTCATAGATCATCCTCACCCCGGTGGCGCCGACGGGGTGACCGAAGCACTTGAGACCGCCATCGGGCTGTACCGGCAGGTCGCCGGTGATGAGGAAGGCTCCGGCATCGATATCCTCCTTCACCCTGCCCCTGGGGCTGAATGCCAGGTCCTCCATAACGATGGCCTCGGTAATAGAGAAGCAGTCATGCACCTCAGCCATGCTGATCTGCTGGCGGGGATTGGTTACGCCTGCCTCGGCGTAGGCGGCCTGGCCAGCTCGATAGGCCTCCTCGACATGGGTGTAGTCGTAGTCGGTCCTCATATCGCCGGCGCCAAACCCGACGGCGACCTGGAGCGCCTTCACGTACACAGGGTCATCCTTGAAGCTCCTGGCCATATCGGCCCTGGTGAGGATGGCAGCTGCGGCACCATCGCTGGTTCCGCAACAATCGAAGAGGCCGAGTGGCCAGGCGATGATGGGTGCCGCCAGCACCTGCTCCACCGTGACCTTCCGGCGCAGGTGAGCCTTGGGGTTGCTGAACCCGTTGTCATGGCTTTTGACCGATATCTTGGCCAGCATGGACTTCCCCTCCTCACGGCTTAGGCCATAGCGGGCAAAATAGCGGGTGGCCAGCATGGCGAACAACCCCGGTGCGGACGCTTGGGGGAACACCTGGGTGGGGGTGCCCGATCCCTGCGCCATGGGAACCCCCGGAGAACCCAGGTCCTTGATCTTCTCGTAGCCTACGGCCAGCACTAGGTCATAGACACCGCTGGCCACGGCGTAGGCGGCATTGCGCAACGCCTCGGTCCCGCTGCAGCAGGCGTTCTCCACCCGGGTTATTGGTATGAATTGGAGCTTCAAGGCATGACCCACTGTCATCCCGGTCAATCCGGTCCACAGGGTTCCACCCCAAGCCGCCTGGATGTCTTTGGGTTCCACTCCGGCATCCTCAAAAGCCTCGCTGGCTGCCTCCACGATCATGTCACCGGCGCTGGCATCCCAGCGCTCCCCGAATCGGGTGCAGCCCATGCCGATGATGGCGACCTTGTCCTTAATGCTCTCCCTCATGTGGCGCCTCCTACTCTTAGCACCTGATCGGTCTGATCTTCCAGAAATAGTTGTGGATGCCCTGTTCGAAGAATAGCTTGCGGAAGGTGAGCTCCACCCTCATTCCCACCTCCATCTTGTCCACATCACGGTCGGTGAGGTCCAGAAAGGCCCGTCCTCCGCCGTCGAAGTCTACCACTGCCACCGCCGCCGGGGGGTCCATCGCCGGTATCAGATTATCCTGGGTGAAGCTGAAGACCACGCCCTTTCTGCCAGCGAAGCGGTAGTCCTCAAACTGGTCCTTGGCCTGGCAGGCGATGCACACCCGGATGGGTGGGTAGCCGACGCCTCCCTGGAAGAACTGGGGGGTGCCGCAGCGCAGGCATTTCTTGCCGTAGCCGCCGATGAGAATCCTGCTGTCCCGGTGCATCGCTGAGAGAGAGATGAGGCCACGGCCAGGCCCCTGGGACGGCGCCTCGGCCACTAGACTGCGCCACTTGAGATACTTCTCGTAGTTGGTGAGCATCTTCTTGGAGGCGAGATGGTTCTTCATGCCCCGCCGCGGCCCCAGCCTGGCTATGCCTTCGGTCACCCGCAGGACAATGGCATCCGCACCGTTGCCATAGCAGGCAAGGAGGATCCTGTCCCCGGACTTTGCCTCCTCCAGGGCGGCCACCAGTCCCATCATCCCAGAGGCAACACCAGTGGCGCCTACACCCAGGAAGAGGGAAGTGCCGTCCTGAAGCTGCGCCGCCTGGAATCCGGTCTCGGTTGCCACCCGCCCGTGACGCCTCACATCAGTCGGCAGGTCCAGAACCAGCTTGGCGAAGTCCTTGGGGGTCAGACCACATTTCTTCATCAGTCCGGCGATGGCCTCGGGAAGGACCTTGGAGTAGCCCTCGTCCAGCACCATGCGGTCCTCCCATGTACGCAGGAAGGTGTCGGTGCTGGCCCGCCACAGTCCAGCAAACTCGTCGGAGATGGAGTAGCTGCCCTCAATGGTGGCGATGAGCTTGTCCTTTCCCAGAAGGACGGCCGCCGCTCCATCGCCGAGTATCTGCTCCAGCATGGTGGAAGGCCCTGCCAGGCGGCAATCCGAGGCCGCCACCAGCACCTTGGAGAGCGAGCCAGCCTCGATGGCATCCCTGGCCCAGGCCATCCCAGCCACCCCAGCTCGCAGCGAGTCGGTCATGTCCGCAGTGCGCGCATCCCGGGGCAGGTCCAGAGCCAGGGCCATTATTGCTGAACCCTGCTTCTCACTGTAAGGCGCCGTGGTGGTGGCGAAGATAAGTCCGTCTACCGTCCCGGCATCGGTGTCTGCCAGGCAGTCGATGCACGCTTCGACCGCCATGGTCAGGCTGTCTTCGTCGTAATTGGCCACACTCCTCTCCCCCGGCATGGCAAAGCCACCCCAAGCCCTGAGGAACTCCTGCCGGACCAGCCGGTACCAGGGTATGTAAGCGCCGTAGGATACTATCCCAACCATAGAGCCTCCCTCTGCAGAGCCTTCAGACAGCAGTCAGTGACTATCCCTTCTTCTGCCCCCGCTGGCCTTCAGTCTATGAGCTGGCGGGCGTTTCGGATTCCCCGGTCTTCCGCTTGCG
>JAFNFZ010000044.1:2573-3418 GCA_017885485.1 Chloroflexota bacterium | reverse complement strand
AAGTGATTGCTCTGATAATGGCCGGGGGAGCAGGGGAGAGGCTCAAGCCCCTGACCAGACAGCGCTCAAAGGCAGCCGTGCCCTTTGGGGGCAAGTACCGTCTCATCGACTTCACCCTGAGCAATTGTATCAACTCGGGCCTTCGCCAGATCTACGTTCTCACCCAGTACCGCTCGGGTTCGCTGAACAAGCATATTCAGGAAGGGTGGGATATCTCCAGTTCCAAGCTGGGAGAGTTCATATACTGCATACCGGCTCAACAGAAGGTCGGCTCAGATTGGTACCGCGGCACGGCCGATGCCGTCCGCCAGAACCTCGACCTGTTTCGCTCCAAAGAGGTTGACCAGATCCTGGTGCTCTCCGGCGATCATGTGTACAAGATGAACTACCGTCGGATGATAGCCTATCACAAGGCGAAAAAGGCCGATCTCACCGTATGTGCCATAGCTGTGCACAAAGACAATGCNNTTCGAGGAGAAGCCGGAGCACCCAAAGACAATTGACACAGCTCCGGAATACGCCTTTGCCTCAATGGGTGTCTACATCTTCAGCCCTCACGCCCTCAGACAGACCCTGGACAGACCTGGGGACGATTTCGGCAAGGACCTCATCCCGCCAATGATGGGCAAGGGGATCAACGTATTCATCTATGACTACGGGAAAGAGAACGCAATAGAGGATTTTGTGTACGAGGTTAAAGATGGCAAACGATTGAAGATTCTGGTCGATAGAACCCGCGACTCCGCCTATTGGAGGGACGTCGGTACCATAGATTCGTACTATGAAGCCAGTATGGACCTCGTCGGCGTAGACCCCCTTTTCAACCTCTACGCCGAGAAGTGGCC
>JAFNFZ010000044.1:0-2508 GCA_017885485.1 Chloroflexota bacterium | reverse complement strand
TCAGACGGGCCATTATCGACAAGGAATCGAGAATCCAGGCCGGTGTTTCCATTGGCTTCGATCTCGAGGCTGACCGGAGAAGAGGCTGCACAGTGTCGCCGGCAGGCATAGTCGTCGTTCCCATATGGGCAGATGTCGCGACGATCTAAGTCACGCCTGACCCATACGGTCATGGCAGAGACGCTCTCCAGCCCCCCACCGCTGCATGTGGCCATGGCCGCATCGGAGATCATCCCCTTTGCCAAGACCGGCGGCCTGGCGGACGTCGTCGGTTCGCTGGCCCTCGCTCTGGAACGACTGGGGCTGAAGATCTCCCTGATCGTGCCCTGCTACCGCTCTGTTCTCAATGGGCCTTTTCAGATTGAGGACACCGGAGTCCGTTTCACCGTCCCCATCTCCCACCGCAGGGAGGCCGGGGCCCTTCTCAGGACGAAGATCGGTGATGGTATCACCGTATACCTGGTCCGGGCCGATCGCTACTTCGACCGCGAGGGTCTGTACGGCACACCGGATGGTGACTATCCCGACAACGCCGAGCGGTTCGTCTTCCTCAGCCGGGCCATCCTGGAGGTCTTGAAGCTCGACCCGCCTGACATTCTGCACGCCCACGATTGGCAGACTGCCCTCTCGGTGGCTCTTCTCAGGGCTGACCCCGATCTCTATCCCCAATTGTCAGCCGCCAAGACCGTCTTAACTGTGCATAACGCAGCGTATCAGGGCATCTTCTGGTACCTGGACTGGCACCTCCTGAATCTCGATCCCAAGTTCTTCACACCCGGCTATCTGGAGTTCTACGGGAAGATCAACTTCCTCAAGGGCGGCCTCGCCTCCGCCGATGTCATCACCACGGTGAGCCCCACGTACGCTGACGAGATCAAGACCCCGGTGCTGGGTCATGGCCTGGATGGCATCTTCAGGGAGAGGGCAGGCAGCCTGGTCGGCATTCTCAACGGCATTGACTATGATCTGTGGAACCCCCGGACTGACCCATTCATCGCCAGGACGTACAGCCCCGGCAACCTCGCCGGAAAGAAGGCCTGCAAGTCCGATCTGCAAAGCACCTTCGGCTTGCCACAAAGCCCTGATGTCCTCCTTGTCGGCATGGTTTCGCGCCTGGCCAGCCAGAAGGGCTTTGACCTTCTGGAGAGTGGATTGGACGAGTGGCTCAGCAGGCCCCTCCAGCTTGTCCTGCTCGGGTCTGGAGATAGACGGTACCAGGACTTCTTCACCACCGTGGCCATGTCACACCCCGAGAAGGTCGGGGTGAAGATTGCCTTCGACGATCCCCTGGCACATAAGATCATAGCTGGAGCCGACGTTGTGCTCGTTCCATCGCATTACGAACCCTGCGGTCTGGTCCAGATGTTCGGCCTCAGATACGGGACCGCTCCCATTGTCAGAGCCACCGGGGGGCTGAGAGACACCGTCCAGCAGTTCGATTCCAGACAGGGCGCCGGCAACGGCTTCGTCTTCAGTCCATACGAGGTTCCAAGCCTCATGGAGGCCATAGACCAGGCCCTGGACACCTTCAAGCGCAAGCAGGACTGGACCACGTTGATGAGAAATGCCATGGCAGCGGACTTCTCCTGGGACCGGTCTGCACAGGCATACCTCAAGCTCTATCGTCGGCTGGCAGAGGGCTGAACCCCGGGGGGGGCAGGGAGAGGCTGTTCCTCATTGAGGGGGCAGGGTCTTCAGCCGAGAAGGGCTTTTCTCCCGCCATCTCCAGAAGAGCTTGGCCGCCTCCACGACGACAAACAGAGTGCAGCTGGCCAGGACCACTATCCCCCAGTCGCCAATGCTCAAGCTGTAGGTGTGGAAGTAGTTCTGCAGGGAGGGTACATAGATGATCGGCAGGCTCAACGCCATGGTGCCCACGATGGCCAGCAGCAGCCACTTGTTGCCGAAGAAGCCTATCCTGAACACCGCATCCCGCTCAGAGCGGCAGCTCAAGGCGGTGAACTTCTCTATCAACAGCAGGTTGACGAAACACATCGCCTGACCATAGATTCTGGCCTCGTCACCGGTCCGTCCTGAATAGTGCAACGCCCAGTAGAACACCCCAAAAGTGGTTAACCCCGTCCAGAGAGCCATCAACACTATCAACCTGGTTATCGGCCCTGTGAAAATGCCCTTCCTGCGATCCCGCGGTGGTCGCTCCATTATGTCCGGGTCCGGTGGATCGAAGGCCAGGGCCAGTGCCGGGGGCCCGTCCGTAGCGATATTGATGAAGAGTAGCTGCACCGCCACCAGCGGAAGTGGCGTCCCCACCAGCACCGCCACCACCATCAACACCAGCTCCCCGATGTGGCAGGAAAGGAGGTACATCACGCACTTTTTGATGTTGCTGAAGATGCCCCGCCCCTCTCTGACCGCAGCCACGATGGAGGCGAAGTTGTCATCGGTCAAGACCATGTGGGCCGCTTCTTTCGACACGTCCGTCCCCGTCACCCCCATAGCCACTCCGATGTCCGCCCTCTTCAGAGCCGGGGCATCGTTCACGCCGTC
>JAFNFZ010000043.1:1972-2648 GCA_017885485.1 Chloroflexota bacterium | reverse complement strand
TACCACTTCTTGATCTTAATCCACTCCTCCAGGGTATGGGCGTCAGCCGGCGGCCCCACTTGCTCGTTGTTGGCAACGTGCTTCCCTGGAGGTGCGTAGGAAGGGTCAAGCATGCTGTGACACCAGACAGTGGGGCAGAAATCCTCCGGAGGAGGCCAGATCCCCAGCTTCATAAAGTAGGTTTCCCTGGCCACATGTTCGGGATCAGGAGTCTCCGCCAACCCCAGCCAGAAGGTCTCATTGATATCCGGGTTGAACGCCGCCGCCTCATACTTGGGCCGCTCGTGAATGGCAAAGGCATACCACATCAGGCAGCCGAAACGGGCTTCCCAAAGCTGCACACGACGCAACGCCCTGTCAGAGAAATGCTCTTTGCCTATCAAGTCGAAGGCGAGCTGTTGCGGGTTCAAGGTGCTCAAGACCAGCTTCCGGGCTCGGACTTCAGTGCCATCGGTAAGGCGGATGCCCTTGGCACTTCCATTCTCGATAATGACCTTCGCCACCTCGGCATGGGTGAAGAACTTGGCCCCACCTTGCACCAGGATCTGGTGGCAAGCGTGGGCGATCTGGTGTGTTCCGCCCCTGAAATAACCTAGACCGGGCAGCTGCCCCGGGAAGCCTATGTCCTCGGCCCCCATCCCACACGAGGAAACGTCATATGCCCCTGAAAGAACCA
>JAFNFZ010000043.1:0-1873 GCA_017885485.1 Chloroflexota bacterium | reverse complement strand
CCATTCCACATCTGCCAGTATTTCAGCCACTTCTCGGCATCCTTCTGTGAGAAGCGCGCGATCTCTTTCGCCGTGCGCTCCTGGGTAGGGTCATGTTTCTCGCTGTAGATGGCTATGCAGGTCTGATCTTTTCTGAAGATGGCACCATCGGCGCAGGTATACTGGTCGCGCTGTCCCCCGTAATCCCAGAATTCCGGAAAATCGCGATAGATTGGCAAATGGTACCAGCTGAACGACATGGTAGCATGCGTATTGCAGCGGAAGCCCGGGGCGGCCATCTCCTCAGTGGCCAGACAGCCGCCGATCTCATGCCTCCTCTCGAAAACGCCGACGCTCATGCCGCCGTACTTCATCAGATACAAAGCAACGTACAGACCTGTAGTCCCCCCTCCAATCACTACCGCATCAAACGTTTGGTCGGGCATCACTACCTCCTTCTAAGACATGCTCTGTCTGCTTCTTCCCATTCCGTGACATGTATGAGGTATCAGGCTCCCTGCCCTCTCGCTGCCAGATGTAGTACGTAGCTAGCAGGTCACGAGAGGCTGTCATCATGGAACGACACTTGAGGGAACGATGGATATCATAACAGGGAATCTCCCAGGCAGAACTGGATGCAAAGAGGGATTAGTCCCTGGACGGGCAGCGGGTTTGTCAGGGGGCCTGATCAGGCGACCAGGCGGCGACGCACGGCGATAGCGGCTGCTTCGCTGCGGCTGGTGACGCCCAGCTTGCGGAGGATGCCGGAGACGTGGAATCTCACAGTGGAGGGGCTTACCACTAGCTGCTCCGCGATTTGGGGATTGCTCTGCCCCTCTACTATAAGAGTGAGCACCCGCTGCTCACTATCCGTCAGGCGGTATTCCTTGGCCATGGCCATAGCTGCCCCAGCTTCGGCAGATTCGTGCGCATCTCGCGAGCGCGTGCTGATTTCACGCATCTCAACGATGATGCCCTTGACAGCGGGATCGTGGAGAAGATTGTTGGCGACTGCGTCGATGACGCGCCACGTACCGTCTCTATGCCTGACGCGCAACTGCACATGGTTAGTAGTAGTGTCACCCGGAGTCTGGATCATCCTGGTGAGCCTATGGGCTGCCTTGAACATGTCGTCCGGGTGAATGGGTCCAAGCGTATCCTTGCTCAGGAATTCTCCTGGTTCATACCCGAGGATTCGCGCGGCGGCGGGGTTCTCGTACAGCAGTTCCAGCTCGCTGCCCAGAATCACAATGGCATCCGGAGAATTCTCGACAATGGCCCGGAAGGTGTCTCCCTGTCTCCCAGGCAAGTCGCCGAGTGGTATGTCTTGGGTGGCGGATCTCTCCAGATCAGCAATTCGCTGTCGCAATGCGGCCAGCTCGCGGGCACGTGTCTGTCTGCCATGCCCAGAAGATCGCAGCCTGGTTATCATTCCGGTGTCCACGCGTTCCAGCAGGTCGGGCGGCATCTTCCTGGCAAGGCCAAACAGTGCATCGGTGTCCGTGCTGTTTGCGCCGAGCGCCCTGGCCAACGATATGATGGTCTTCTGGCGCGGTGGAGGCATGACGCCAGTCTCCAGTTTGCTCACATACGCGTAGCTGATTCCGCTCTTGTGTGCCAGTTCTCTCTGGGTGAAACCTCTGGCGTTTCTCAAATCCCTCAGCCGTTGCCCGAATGTCATGGTGATTCCCCCACTGTACACGTATACTAGGTTTTGTTGAGCTGATTGTCAACAACTACCAAGTACTTGTACATACCGATCTCCGAGGGGGCTGAGCGCGGGAAGGGGCGTTGAGGAACGGCCGGGGGGTGAACTCGCCGACCACTGCGAATGAGTCGTGAACTGAAGTCAAAACGAAGGGATCTGCAGCGAGTGCCTCGCCTAACCAAGGTG
>JAFNFZ010000042.1 GCA_017885485.1 Chloroflexota bacterium | reverse complement strand
CAGAGGAGGATAGCTTGATGTTCTGCAAGGTTCCGCCGGGGCCATGTTAGGCTGGAGACAGTTCTGGTGCGATGGGTGAGCGAATTTCGGTGTATGGGACTGAGTGTATCGTGTCCCAACGGTCACGGGTGATGGTCAATGCGGGTCCTGTGGCCTCTGGCGAAGCCATGAANNGATCTGGGGATTGCCGGGTAGATGAAGACACCCTGAAGTTCTGCGGGATGATGCTGGGGTGTCCCACCCTCACAACCTTGCATTGCTCAACCTTCGACTTCACCAGCTTCACCTGGAGAAGTGAGCCACATTCTCGGCAGGTAATCTGCCCATCATACTTCTGGGTGTTTAGGTTATTCGGGATGGCAGTCTCCTTGAGGCAAACAAGACACTCAATCTTCATGCTGTTCTCACCTCACCCAATGGTACGAGACAATCAGTGGTGAGATTATACCACCCAACCTCAGCTTGGAGACAAAGGGGGCAATGTCCTGTGACCATCTGGGGCTGAGGTTATGCAAGGGGCCGCTGTTCCTTCTATCCCCTCACCATGCGTGCGCTGCGAGGGGTACAGAGGAACGTTCATTGAGCACTATTGCATTCTTGGTGCAACTGGCACGGCAGATTCCGCAGCCGTAGCACTTCCCAAGGTCTATCACCACCTTCTCGCGGGCAATGCTATAGCCCATGGCTCCAAATTGGCAGACTCGCATACACTGACGACACCCATTGCACAAATCGGGGTTGACTCCAGCCACATACTCCGCACGGAACATGACCGGGACGCCCGCCGTGACGGTTGCCCTCATCGCCGAGCAGTCAGATCGGTCGCAGTTGCAGATACCTCCGATGAATGGGGTGATGAAAGTCCAAACGGTGTGACAAAGGCCTTTCTTCTCCAGTTCTCGGAGACTACCGAGGGCTGCCTCTTTGGACAGCTCCTCCAGGCCACTGGTATCTGGCCCAGTGAGGTAACTCGCGTCAATTGCACGCAGAATCTGCGTAAACTGCGATTGTTCCTGTGACACCATGCTGACCCCATAGCAGTATCGTTGTTCGCTACCCACCGTGGCCTGACGGCATATGCACGGCAATCTGACGACAGAGTTGATGAACCCAAAGATACTCTCCACCTCCTCGATTGGCACTACTTGCCCATAGTGAACCTTCTTTCTCCTGTCCACGGCCCTCGAGGCGATGACTGAACGGACAAACGATGGAAGCCGCTTCCGCCTCTCACTCTTGGTCCCGCCTTCCCCCAAGTCCTCTGGGTGCGAGAAGAAATCCTGAATGAACTTCCGCCGCTTAAGGTCACTTAGCAGGTCCTCTGAGTAGTTCTGCGCCTGCAGGTACCACTTCTTGCCCTCACCGTGCTTNNCGCAGGGACCACAGGGTGAGCAGGGGATTCAAGGTGTCAAGGGGGACACGGGTGACCAAGGTCTGCAGGGTGAGCCGGGCCCAAACATGATAGTGGCCATGGGGTACATAGGTGCAGATGGCACTATTCGGGAAGGCTACAATGTTGCCAGTTCCAGCTGGAACGCTGTATCGCGATTGTACGAAATCACTCTCACGGGCATCGACTACACCAGCGGGGGCTATGTTACTCTGGTAACCGTGACTGGACTTTGGGGGTACGGAATCTGTTCAAGTTACAGCGACAACCTTGCCGTGACAATAATCAGCAGTACTGGGAACTCCTCCGTGAGTTCCTTCTCTTTCATGGTTCTGGAATGCCCTGACTAGGNNTGTGGTGGGGCATTCGCCTTGGATAGTACCAGCCAGTCAATAGAGGCTGTCAACCTCAGCTTGGATACAAAGGGAGTGAAATTATGGTATACCCTGGCTCTGGATCGCTGTCCTGTGGCCTCTGGTGAAGCCCTGAAGGCATGAGGGGGACAGCCCGAAGTTCTACAAGGCGCTGGTCACGACTTGCGGAAATCGCCCACGCCCACAATCCTGTATGTATCTTCCTGTCTGTATGGTGTGGCCTTGAAATCAAGTTCCTGCTTATCATCCAGATATAGGGTGTACAGTTCACCAGGGGACAGCGATGATTGACCATCCATCACTGTTACGGTCCCGCGAACATCCAACAGACCAGGAATCTTGTGAACATGCGCTCCGCCAGTATGAATCTCAGCCACATCTTGATGGCAGCGCAAGTGGTACTCCACCTTTGCTGTGTATTTTCCCCTGAAGGCCACTTCCCCTGTCCCTTCTGGTGAAGAAATCAGTTTCTTCCTCTTCTTCATGGCTCTCTCCTTGTTAGGGCAACAGTTCGTTCAATTTCTCGCCTGACTTCTCACCACAGCCAACAAACGAGGCCGCTACCATGAGCAGACATACAAGAGCTGTGATCTGCTTCCTACTCACCCCCTCTGAGTAGTCTTGCCCTTGCCCCTTCAGGGCATTAGATGCGTGATAGCCTGACTGATAAGCGTCTTGTGGGAAATCTGCCCTGATGATAGGCAGACTGACTGCGGAGTGTCAAGGGCTTGCGGAGATGTGTGTCTGGTTGTCAACCTCAGCTTGGAACGTGTCCCGTGGCCTCTGGTGAAGCCCTGAAGGCATGAGGGGGACAGTCTGCTGAGGCCCAAAGGCAAACTATGAATTCTTCTCTAGGATTTGGAGAACAGCAGGATATGCGCATTCGAATTCATCTGTGAGGATTGTGCGTAGCGGTTCTTTTGAGCCTAGTTCCTTTTTGCGGGTGGCAATATGCAATGCCCAGTCACCAGCAACCTTAATAGCAGCAGCCTGCACCTCTGGAGACAAAGACATAACGCACCTCCACAAGCGAGAGTCTCAAATCGGGGACAAGGTATCAAAGGGAAGATGGAATGTCAAGAACAATCACTGCGGTTGATTGGCTTCAACAGAGGCTCTGGGCCGCACGTTTCAGAACAGGGCATTCCCCTATCCCTCTTCAACATTCGGCGCGATTCGGCCTATGGATTCAGGCTAGGCTGGTGTCCAGAACCATGAAAGAGAAGGAGCTCATACCGGGGTTGCCTGAGTTGCCGATTAGCACCACACAAAGCTTGCCTGAGTCACTCTCATAACCGGCTCCGTACATATACGCCATCGTGGGGGTAACAAGAGTGACATAGCATCCGGTGATGTAGTCGATACCCGTGAGAGTGATCTCGTAGCGTTGCTGTGCAGCATTCCAGACACAACCGGTGATATTGTAGCCGCGACCAATAGTTCCATCCCCAATGATGAACCCCATGGCTACTATCATGTTTGGCCCTGGCTCACCCGTGGTGCCTTGTATTCCCTGAATGCCCTGGTCGCCCCTGTCACCCTTGGCAACCCACAAGTCCCACCAACCCGCGTCTGTTGGCACATGGTTGGTATTGTTGACTTGCTTTGAGACACAGG
Organism: Chloroflexota bacterium; assembly: GCA_017885485.1. Classification (GTDB taxonomy): domain Bacteria; phylum Chloroflexota; class Dehalococcoidia; order UBA2247; family RBG-13-53-26; genus RBG-13-53-26. Next base: position 2,748 of record JAFNFZ010000042.1, on the reverse strand, counting down.
AAGAACCCAGCCATCCCACGGCGTCATGTTTCCTATACGTTAGCGAACTGCTCCATTCTCCTTGCCACGCGATTCCGGCACCGGGCAGGCCTGTGTCTCCTTTGTCCCCTTTCTCGCCCTGTGGGCCAGTCATGTTGTCTGTGGTGTACTCCATCCCATTGCTGAGATGCACCGTGAAAGTGCCATCGCCATTATTCACGATGTTCTTAATCCCAACTCCATCTGCACCCTGTTCACCTTTGGCCCCCGCACAAGCCGTGCCCAGAATTGAACCGGCCAGTACCAGTAACGCGAGACCGATAGCCAATACTCTGAACAACCGCATTTCACCCCTCCTTCTCTGGGTATTGCCTCTAGGATTCTATGCGTACGCTCAATATGGGTCAACAACCCAAAACGAAGAGGGGCCATTGCCGCCTCCTTTGTATCCAAGCTGAGGTTGGGTGGTATAATCAGGCACAGGAGAACTTGATGCCTCAGCAAAGCAATTGGGTCTCACAACTGCTTTCAAGAGTACGACTTGGTGGACCGAGAGCGAAGTGATGAGAGGGCAATAATATGAAGCGGCGGATACACAGATGCAAGCATTGTGAGCACACCTGGGTGCCAAGGAAACCTAAACCAAAGAGGTGCCCCAAATGTAGGCGTACTGATTGGAGGCCGATGTCGGGGCGCCCATATTTCCCAACCATCAGTGACAATAGCGTATTTCCTGGCCTATTCTGACCGGCGCCAGACATCGCAGAACTGCCCCTTGTAGAACTTCGAGCTATCCCCTTTGTATCCAATCTGAGGTTGGCAACGAGACATAATCCGGTCCTGTCCCATTTAGGTTGATGACTCCCTTCTCATGGGCTATAGTCGTTGAGAATAAGTCGGAGGTAGCCTCATGGAAGCAAAGAAGGCGATGTTTCGGTATATCTTTGTCCTCTCGTTGGTGAATGCCCTTTTCCTCATCCCAGCTGCTATTTGGTACTCTTGGGCTTACTATGTCCCCCTTGCTGTCAATGTCGCTGCATTGTGCTATTCAGGTTATCAGATTTGGCATATTTCCGTAGAGGAGAGAATAGAGGACAAAGCCCAATGGCGAGCATCGCAACTTGCTGACGAACGAGATAAAAAGAAAGGATAGTGGCCCGACAAAGCTACAGATACCTATCCACACTTCAGCAGCTGTCACAGGACAGTATCCACATGGTTGCTAGCCACCGGTAAATACCCTGCGCCTCACCGCGCGAGCCAGTCAAGACCACCTCGAACCTCAATGGGAAGGTGCGATTGTGTTCAAGACACCAGGCTGTTGTTGAACCCGACTGCGCATCACCTGCGCCTACAGAAAGAACTGCGACGTTTGCATCAATCCCAAGTGTGTGCTATACTATAAATCACGACAGGATGCACTCAGCAGAAGACATTTCTTATCACTTGCTGAATATGCCGATTATATCCTATCGGATGGGTGAATCGAGGTCATCTACCCTGGAAGGACGGTATGCAGATGCAACGGAAAGTCTTAAGAGCCTACAAAGGAATAACCAAGCCCCTTCGCGCTCAAGCTGTGCACCGATGCCTTAGATGTGACCACACATGGAAAGCTCGACTGGGGGCAAGGCCGCAGAAATGCCCCAGTTGCGGTAGTGGCACCTGGGATCAGCCCAGAGTCAGGTGGGCATGGTCTGGCTCCTATCGGCACGCCATAGATCCAGATCGATCTAGGGCAACAGACGCACCCACCAACAGCGACCAGCTCAACCCCGAAGGTGCCGTGTAGGACCTGGCGCTGTCCCCCTCATGCCTTCATGGCTTCACCAGAGGCCACAGGGCGCACGTTTCTGAATGGGGTGGTGTGTTCCTATCATGCCTCATTCGGCGCAATATCCCCTATAGATTCAGCCTGGACGGAAGCTATGGGTTTGTCAGAACCAGGAAAGAGAAGTATGCTTGGGTGGGTTGCCTGCGTCGCGTATCAACGCGAGAAGATGGCCTCAGGTACTAGGATATTCAGCGGAACCGGTGCACACGTTGTGTAGGAGGGGAGCATGAAGGAAGCGTCGATCGGAGGAACTTTTTGGTTTGCCGGCTGGCTATTCAGCATAAGCTTCGCCCACCTCGTCTGGTGGAAGATCATTCTGGGCATAGTGGTCTGGCCGTATTTCTTGGGCACGTACCTTGGCTAGGCCAGACTGGCGTGAACCTCCCAAAGCAGAAAGGGTGCCTCTCACAGCCCCTTCTCGTTTGACACTGTCCGATGCTTCAGCTAGAGTGTTACCTGGTCATGGCCGGGAGTGCCGCCAGTTCCTTTCAGATTTCTTCCCCTCTCTGGCTGTGGCCCGTTCTGCTTGTCCGTTCGGTGACAGCTCTGTCATCAACCCATCAGCGCCTCGTGGAACTTCAGGCCTCACCTTTGTATCCAAGTTGAGGTTGGGTGGAGCTATGCCTAACCGCGGACAGTCCACTTGTCAACACAGAAGCGAGTCTGGGATAATCCGAGGCGTTGAAGACTGAACTCTGCCAGATTCATATGAGGGGGACAGACAATGGATTGGATGGACAGAGCGAAGAAGCTTAAGGATGAGTTCATACAAAGAGATAGGCCACCAGAGGCCAAAGAGGAGGAGAATAGAAGAGCGTCCAAGCGTGTGATTGAGGTGCATGACCGAGCAGTTGGAGAACTCAGTCCCAAAGTGGAGAAGGTCTGCAAGGCCTTTGCTGAGGGGATCAACGGGAAGGTATGGTCCAATGCCGATA
>JAFNFZ010000041.1 GCA_017885485.1 Chloroflexota bacterium | reverse complement strand
TCGGGCTGACACCAGTCTCTCCGGCAACCGGGGAGACATTTGTCGGCTGATACGGTGGATTCTCCACAGTGACCGCAGTGGTGAAAGACGTCTCCACTGAGAACTCCGACCAAGCTCCATAGCTATCCTGGTATCTCACTCTCCAGTAGTAGGTGGTGCTGATATCAAGCACGCCTGACGGGACACTGACTCTGGTCAGCTCAGTTTGCGTGGCCACCCTGTCAAAGACCGGCACCCCATAGTCACCCTGCGTGTCCGTTACCTGCCATTGAGAAGCGACATGTGTGTCTCCTGGCTCCGGGTCGGAGAAGGCCGAAGCCACCAGACTCGCGGCCGTGTTGACGTCCACAGCCCCGTTGGCCGGGGAGATATTCACTGGCTGGCGTGGAGGAGCCCCGGTACTGAACGACGTGGCCACTGAATAGGGCGACCAGGCACCGTGGCAATCCTGATGCCTCACATGCCAGTAGTAGGTGGTGTCCTGGCTCAGAACACCTGCGGGTATCTGGATCTGCAGTAGATTGACTTCATCGACGCCACTGTCGTAGATCAGAATGCAGAAGTCCTCCGGCGTTGTGGTTATCTGCCACTGGGAGGCCCGGTGACTGTCAACACAGGGGTCGGAGAAGTTATCAGACTGCAGGATCACGCCCGCCGTGCCAAGATGATCTGCTCCATCCACCGGAAGCTCGTTGGCAGGCTGGTGCGGGGCGGGATTCTTGATGTAGGCATACTTCAGGTCTCCGTTTGTGGCCGTATCATAGCTGATGAATGGAGTGCCGCACAGATCAAAGGCAAGCGAGGTGTACCTGCCCGCCCAGTCAGAGATGTCAGCCGACTCTAAGCCCCACTTCTCACCATTCCAGTGGGCATACCTCAAATCCCCTTCCGCGGCCTCATGATAGCTGATGGCAGGGTTATTGAATGCATCGAAGACCAGCGAGGTATGGCTGCCGGCCCAGCCGTCGTCGTCCACTACCTCAATGACCCAGTAGGTGCCACCCCACCGGGCGTACCTCAGATCACCGTTGGTGGCATCGTGGTAGCTGATGGATGGCTTGCCCAGGCAGTCGAAGGCCAGGGAGCAGTAGCTGCCAACATCGCTCGTGCTGTCCACCGTCTCCGTGGTCCAGCCAATGCCATCCCAGCGGGCATATTTCAGATCGCCGTTGGTGGCATCGTAGTAGGCGATGCCAGGATAGCCCAGGATGCTGTCAAGGGCTAGAGACGAATACCGGCCAACGTCGCCCGCGCTGTCAACGGTGCTGATATCCCAGCCCACGCCGGTCCAGCGGGCGTACTTCAGGTCCCCATTGGTGGCATCGTAGTAGCTCATCGCCGGATCGCCCGCACTATCCAGAACCAGGGAGCTGTAGCTGCCCACATCGCCTCCGCTGTCCACGGTGGCGATCTCCCAATTGAACCCGTTCCAATGGGCATACTTCAGATAGCCCTGAGTCACGTCATAGTAGCTGATAGAGGGGTGATCCAGGTCATCGAAGGCCAGCGAGGTGTATCGCCCCACGTCGCCGGCGGAATCGACGGTCTCTATGCTCCAGGTGTTATCCTCCCAGGTCCAGTACTCCCCCACCCAGTGGGCGTACTTCAGGTCGCCCTCAATCAGGTCATAGTAGCTGATGCCGGGATTGCCCTGGCTGTCGAAGGCCAGAGAGGTAAACCGGCCCACCCAGGGCACTCCGCTCACCGTCTCGGTCTCCCATCTGGCGCCGTTCCAGCGGGCACACTTCAGACTCTCATTGGTGGCATCGAAGTAGCTGATGGCCGGCCAGTCCCCGGGGCCGAACCCAACCGAGGTGAAACTGCCGACATCCCCGGTGCTGTCCACCTTGGCTATGTCCCACTTGGTGCCATTCCAGTGGGCATACTTCAGATCATCATCCTTGTCGTCGTAATAGCTGATGGCCGGCTGTCCTGAAGCATCGAAGGACAGAGAGGTATACTCTCCCATCCACTCCCCACCATCCACCATCTCGATCTGCCACGATGTGCCCGACCAGTGAGCATACTTCACCCCGCCGTGTGTGACATCGTGGTAGCTCATTGCCGGGTTTCCGCTACCGTCGAACGCCAGCGAGGTGTACCTGCCCACATCTCCATCGGTGTCCACCCTCTGTAGGGTCCAGGAGAGGCCGTTCCAGCCGGCATACTTCAGGTCCTGGCCAGTGGCATCGTAGTAGCTGATATGAGGATTGCCCGCCCCATCGAAGGCCAGGGAGGTGTACTGTCCCACCCAGCCGGTGCTATCCACTATCTCGATATCCCAGGCAAGGCCATTCCAGTGGGCATACTTCAGGTCGTCGTTGGTCTCGTCGTAGTAGCTAATCCCCGGCCGGCCCAGGCCGTCGAGAGCCAGCGAAGTGTGCTTGCCCACATCCCCCGCACTGTCCACCGCCTGTATGCTCCAGGTGGACCCGCTGCGCTGGGCGTACCTCAAATCGCCATTGGTGGCGTCGTAGTAGGCTATGCCCGGACTGTTCGGCGCACTCAACGCCAGCGAGCAGTAAGCCCCCACACCTCCCTTGTCCACCATCTCCACCTGCCAGGTCGAGCCATCGAGCACGGCGTAGTACAACTGCTCCCCGCCGAAAGCGATGTGCGGACTGTTGGCGGAATCTATCTCCAGCGAAGTGTAGCTATAGACCCGGCCCCTCTCTATGATATCGCTGTCCCAGCCGCACTCCGCCTCGGGAAGCCCCTCCCCCGGCATCACCTTGATCGCATCCACTTCAGTATCAGTCGACCCCTCCCATGGTACGGCTTGAACCCTGACGAAGCGGTAAGTGCCGCCCCCCGGCCAGTTCCAAACCATCACGAAGTCATCGTTGCAGACCGGGAACTGGTCCTGGCCGACGCTGGACCAACCTTTCTGGTACACCCTAACCAGGTCGGCAGCCACCCAGGTAGCGGCACCAGGGTTGGACAGATCAAAGTCATTCGACCCAGCCAAAGCATAGCTGCCTACGTGAGATTCCACCGGATGATCAATAAACGGGAATATCGCCGCACGCTCCGTTGGTTCAGCGAGATCCCAAACGCCATAATCGGATCCAAAGAAGTACACAATCTTACGATCAACTTCGTCTCCCCAACTTAAGTCGCCAGACGTCCAGGCGCCGGCGATTGCACCTGTAGAACTTGCAATGCCGTAGCGTGGCGTTCCTGATACCCAGACGAGGTTCCCCGGCACCGCAAGGCTGTCTTGGGGATAGTAGTCATCAACCAGCTCATAGTCGCCGTCCGCCCCAGGAGGGACCCATTCTTGTGAAGAAGCTATTGGTGGCACGAACAGACCCACCAGCATCAAGCCAAGCACCGTAAGCAGCCCAATCAGAGCCAGCGCCCGTTTCATCACCTTCCTCTTGTCAGTGCTGAACATCATGAGCTACATACCCTCTCATCGTCATTCCCGTGAAAACGGCGATCCGAGCGTGGGGCAGGGCGCCGGTAGACTCCTGCTTCCGCAGGAGTGACATAATTAGGGGGTCTGTCATTCCGCACTTGATGCGGAATCCAGGGGTGGTGTGGCGCGAGGGGTTTTGGAATTTCGATTTGGAATTTCGATATTGTTTAGGATTTAGTCCTTCACTTTGTGAAGGATGGCATTTCGGATTTGACTGGAACGTTGGATTCCTGCTTTCGCAGGAATGACATGGGCGAGGTCTGTCCAGACGAGCGACATCATCTTCAATTAGAGGCTGACAGCTACTGGTGCCATTCATTCACGCCTCCCGGTCAACCCCTCTCAACGAACCTGTTTGGCCGCCTGTTTCCGAGGTCTCACTCCCTGCGGCGCTTCTTCACGCTCCTCCCACGGGTAGCGGCTAGGGTCTGTCAATGCTTCAAAGAGATAGAATTTCTCAGTCGGGTCCTCAAAGAGGCTGGTCAGGTGTCTCTGCGAGTTCATCCGCACTATGGTCTCCAGCACCTCGCGCTTCTCCGGGCTTAGCTCCTCCTTGAGTGACGCGGTGAACAGCTTCAGAACTCCCCCTGTCTCACCCGCCTGCGCCGGGTTTTTCCGCGAAGACCTGGACAGGTGCTGGTACCACCGCTGCATGTTGCCATACCACCAGAACAGGAGCGCCGCCATGATGGCCACCGCTATGGCAATCACTGAAACCGTTATGGTGATCGCTTCAATATTCGACACTCTGCCTACCTCATGGAGACTTCCGGCGATTCAAATGCTTCCGCGGGTTCGACATGACGCCGCAGCAGATTGTACAACTTGATTATGTCCAGATAGTCCCGCGTCAGCCTGTTCAGACGGCGGGCCAGCAAGGCCAGCGACAGCATCATCGCTATAAGGGCAACCACCGCCAAAATGGCGATCTTCGTCTCCCCCCACTCCAGCACCGCGGCCACGAAGACGCCCAGAACACAGGCCGTCAGGACAGCGAAAACCATCAGCACCGCCATGAAGCGGGCATGGGTCCGCTCGTAAAGGCTCTTCAACACATCCAGGTTGGCCTGGGGATGCGGCCCCTCCCTGTTGAGGAGCATGCAGATAACGTCAATGATCGTCAAGCTGTCCATGGTTGAAAAAACCGCGCAACAATACGGCTACGCCCGTCTCGACTGATGGCCGGCATGGCCCAGTCTCTGCACCCCCCTTCCTATCGTGCTGCCGTGATTGTAACCATACTTCGCCCACTTTGTCAACCGCCGTTGCTCGCACTGTCGTTGGCTGCACAAATGTCCGCACATTTTTCGCTTGACTACCCCTGCCCAGTGTGCTATGGTTTGCACCTACCAGGGAT
>JAFNFZ010000040.1 GCA_017885485.1 Chloroflexota bacterium | reverse complement strand
CGGTGCCACAACGGATGGCGGGGTTCAGATACCCTGGATTTGTCAGGACAAGGCAACTGCTGGGCCAGCTGCGAAAGAGTCAGGGTCTTGCGTTCCAAGAGGGCACACGCCGCCAGCGCAAGATTGGTTATCTGAGTCTTGCGCCAAGTCACAGCGATTTCCTTGCAAAAGTCAAACATCATGTGGTACACTCTCATCGACGACCTCCTAGCGGTGATAGGTTCTGCAGACACCCTATTATCGCTAGCTGGTCGTCTTTTCCCTAGCACTCTCACCTTTTTACACGAAAGTGGGTAACCGCAAGTCAGTACGTGGGCTTGACAAAAATGCGTTTTTGTGCTATAATTGCTGTATCCAATATCCAATATATTGGATAAACTCCTCGGCCCCTTGCGACGGGAGGCTCTATATCTAGATGCTGCTTCTTTGATGTAGGTAAATCTATGAGCATCCGCACGATGGAGGTGAATCAGTCCATTCGTGCGCGGTTAGGCATGTCAGAAGAGCTGGTTGAAGAATGAATACACGCAATGTGCAGCAAGCGCCTCACGTGGTCATCAATCTTTCGCCCCCGTGGGCAATGGCCAAAACATCATGAGCAAGCCGATGCGGACTTCATAGACGGAGAGGGCAACGGCTGAACTCTAAATCTGACGCGAGAGGAGAAGTACAATGAGCAGAAGCAGGATCTTGATGGGTTTGGTGGTTTGCGCCTTGGTCGTTGCGGCCTGCGGGGCACCGGCCGCACCAACACCTGAGAAGATAACGATAGTCCAGACGGTGGAGGTACGGGTTCGCGAGACAGTCGAGGTCGTGCGTGCGGTGACACCGACTCCCAACCCAGCTATCCAGGTGCTCAGAATTGGGGTCCCAGCTCTGGAGACTATCCTGGACTGTCACAAGACTACATCTGCCGCGGCCATGAACGAGTTCTACCAACTCTATGATCCCCTCGCGAGGATCACTGCCGATGGCAAGACTGTGCCGGGGTTGGCGGAGTCCTGGGAGTGGGTAGACAGCACCACACTCCAGCTGAAGCTGAGGAAAGATGTCGTCTTCCACAACGGGGAGAAATTCGATGCCAGCGTTGTGAAGTGGAACATCGAGCGGATGATGGATCCCCAAATGGTCATCCGTAATCGGATACCCACCGTGAGTGGCGCCGAGGTGATTGACGACTACACAGTCAACATCCTTAACAAGAGTACGTCTGGGCTTCTGGTGCGTGTGCTGGCTGTGCTGTTTATGATTCCTCCGAAGTACTTCGAGGATGTCGGTGTGGATGCCTTTACCGCCAAGCCAGTGGGTACAGGTCCTTTCAAATACATCGAGGGCGTTCCTGCGGATTACATGATCCTCGCACGCAACGAAGACTATTGGGGCGGCCCGCCCATCCTCAGCAGGGTCGAACTGAGAGCCATTCCGGAGGTCGCAGCCCGGGTAGCAGCTCTGCAGGCCGGCGATGTCGATATCATACAGGACGTCCCTCCGATGGATGTGGAGAGACTGGTGGCCGCGGGCTTTGACATCACCTGGGACACGGTGGCACGTACACATGAGATAATGATGAATACACAGCTGGGTGATCCGGGTCCTCTGCTGGACAAGAGGGTTCGGCAGGCGTTCAACTACGCTGTTGACAAGGAGGCCATTGTGACCAACCTCCTGCGAGGTTTTGGCGAGGTCGCGACCCAGCAGGTTGACCCCAGGGCGGTCGGGTACAACCCAGACGTGAAGGGCTACCCTTATGATCCCGACAAGGCCAAGCAACTGTTAGCTGAAGCAGGGTATCCGAACGGTATCACTACACAGATCGACTACTGGGCCACGAGCGGGCGCTACTTGATTGACAAAGAGACCGCCGAAGCTGTTGAAGGCTACCTGCGTGCCATCGGCGTCAATGTGAAAATCCACATCCTGGAATCGTCACAGTTTGTGGACAAATTCTACGCCAAGGATATGACCCATTTGGCACTCCAGGGACAGAACTACTTCCCGGTCCTGGACGCTGACTTCATCTTTACCCTCCTCAGATGCGACGTCGCGTATCCATGGTTCTGTAACCGTGAATTCGATGAACTCTACTATGCGTCAACCACGGAGGCAGATCCAGGCAAACGCGCAGAGTTGCTGCAGAAGGCTGCCGCTGTGCTGCAGGACGATCCCCCGGTTATTCTCCTCTTCCACCCACCAGACATTACTGGCATGAGACCACAGGTGAGGGGCTTCCAGCCGCGTTCGGATCGCGTCATGTCTCTCTACCAGGTCTACATCGAGGAGTAGCACAGCTCGGCAGGAGAATGGCCACCCAGGGCTTCGCAACCCGTAACCTTCTTAGGTCGCGGGTTGCGAAGCCAAGAGCGTGTTCGTGGTGAGCCGCACAGGATTCGGGAAGCAGGAATACTGCATGAAGAGGAAGGCAATCAGAAAGACTCACGACAGTTCTTGTCTTGGCCGCAGGTGCCCCTGAACGGCAGGGCTTGGAGCACCCGAGTAGCTCATCTTGGAGGTGGTTCGAGCAAGCGGGAGCACAAGCCTAGGGAGCCGTGATGCATATCGGTTCGGTGCATGAGGCAAGCGTTCAGCGCCGGTGGCGATTCCGATAAGTCGGCGTGCACTCTGCCATCCAACGATATCGGCCGAGTCGCTAACCGGAGTTGATGCTGCGCCGTCTGATTCCGGGAATGATGCCTCGCCGGCGCAGGGTTTGGCGACGATGAGGGGAGTGGCAGCCTTTGTCTGCGCGCATCTCCCCCGGTCTCTTTGCTGATCTTTCGGTTGTTTGATTCGTGCAACGGCATCAATGTTTGCTTCCAGCCCGTTGCAGTCGTGGACCTTCACTTCTGAATGAGTGACCGCAGGCGGGATTGCCCGCCGGTCGATAACAACGTGGCGCTGCTGGAGCCCATCCCCGGCCCAACATCGCCCAAGGGATGGCGCGACGCAAAGCGAAAAGGACCTGGGTCACCACAGCTCGGTTGGCTAGGTGCGGTCGACCGCCTTTGGGCTTCAGTGGCTCAAACGGAAGTAGTGGCTCGACAAGGCCCCACAGTCCCTGAGCTAGTATCGGTCTCCGAAGAGGGCCCGTATGCTATGGAGCTACTTTCCACCGAGGATACTTGACAGGGTGGTGGAAACAAAAATCGGAGGTATGCGCATGGGAGATGTGGCCAGGGAAGACCTCATAGCCTTTCTGGACAAGCATCGGAGCAAAATGATTGACTTCACATGCCGGCTCGTTGAGGCCCCCAGCATGGTGCCTCCTGGCGACGAACGGCAGGTAGTTTCTCTGATACAGGAGGAGATGCGAAGCCTAGGTCTTGGTGATTCTCGAATCATCGCGAAAGCTGAAAAGAGGCCAAACCTGATGGCGTCGGTTCAGGGCTCCTCGGGAAGTCCTGTTCTTCTGTACAACGCGCATACAGACACCAAGCCCGCTGGTAACCTGTGCGATTGGGATACTGACCCACTGACACCAACGCTGAAAGACGGCCGCCTGTACGGGCTTGGAGCCACCGACATGAAGGGAGCACTTGCTGCAATGGTCTATGCAGCAGCGGCCCTCAGCCGCGCCTCGAGCGAGCTTGTTGGGGATCTGCTTCTTGTGTTCAGTGCTGATGAGGAGGCAGGCAGCGAATTTGGCATGAAGTATCTGGTGGAAGAATGTAGTGTGAATGCAGACCGGGCTTTGGTTGGAGAGCCTTGTGGGATCCTTGAATCCTTCGAAATACTACCCATCGCCTCGCGAGGGCAGTGCTGTTTTACCGTCAAAGTTCATGGCACTCAGATGCACAGCAGCATTTCCGATGTTGTGCACAGCGTCAATGCCGGCGTCAAGCTGGCAAAGGTACTATGGCACATGAGTCAGGATCTAGTATTGACTCATGAGCCCTATCCGTACTGTCCCCAGGGAATAACCATCAACTTGGGCGTTCATCTGGAAGGGGGGATGGGTTGCGCTGTTGTTCCCGGATACGCTGCTTTCACCTCTGACGTGCGTGTCCTCCCTGGGATGACCTTGGAGCGGGTGAGACACGACATAGAGGCCTATCTGGGGCGCCTTAGCGGCCAAGATCCTGATCTGCGTGTCGAGTTGGGGATGGCGCCACCACCAATGGACTGGTTGTCTCCTGCAGAGATTTCTGTTGAGGATCCACTCGTTGACTGTGTGGCACACGCAGCGGAATACGTACTGGGTCGTCGGCTGCCATATGGAACCTTTCCTGGTGCCACCGATGGTCGGATTCTGCAGGGGCGTGGAGGAATTCCGTCTATTCCAGCGTTTGGGCCAGGTGTGCTATCCGTCGCTCACAGCGCCAATGAGTATGTTCCCGTGGAAGATATATTACAGGCAAGCAAGATTTATTCATTGATAGCTTATGAGTTTCTGTCGTGACATTGACTGCAGGAAGGATAACAGATGGCCGGTAAGATGAAAGCC
>JAFNFZ010000039.1 GCA_017885485.1 Chloroflexota bacterium | reverse complement strand
GATTTCCCTGCTATAGTTGTGAATGACATCTATGGCGGGGATCTCTACGAGGAGGGGAAGGCCAAGTACCGGAAACCATGACCCTGATTCGTGTTGCGGGGTGGGGCTGGTGGCGCTCTCAATTCCTCCGTGTCGGCAGACAATAGGGGATACAAAGCTGGGTGGGTGTATAGACTGTGAAGCTTTTTGGCACTAGCGGGATCAGAGGGATAGTAGGTCAGGATCTGACCGTAGATCTCTGTCGGGAGGTGGCCCATTCATTGGGCACACTGCTTCCTTCAAAGGCGAAGGTATGTCTGGCTACTGACACTCGGCCAAGCGGTCAGGTCCTCAAGAAGGCGATATTCGCCGGCCTGCGGTCCAGTGGCATAGACGTCACTGACCTAGGTATCGTGCCCACGCCTATGCTGGCCTTCCTGACCAAGGAATGGAGTTTTGACACGGGGGTCATGGTAACCGCCTCTCACAATCCTCCGCAGTTCAATGGCATTAAGCTTTTCAACAATGACTCGGTCGGATATAGCCAGGAGCAGGAGCGGGAGATAGAGAGGGTCTACGCCGAGAAGAGATTCAGGCAGGGGAGCAGAGAGGGGATGCTGCACCAGGGCCAGGGAATGAAGGAGACATATTTGCGCTTCCTCAAGAGCAATCTGCCTGGAGGTCGCTTCAACGGCAAGAGGGTTGTCGTGGATCCTGGTAATGGGGCTGCTTCCCGCATCGTCACTGAGCTTTTCTCTGAGCTTGGAATCGAGGTCGTTCCTTTGAATGATGTTCCGGACGGGCTCTTTCCTGGCCGAAATCCGGAGCCAAAGGAAGATACGCTGCAAGGTACTATCGAATTCTTGAGGGAAGCCAGGGCGGATCTGGCTATCTGCTTCGATGGTGATGCAGACCGGGTTGTCTTCTGTGACCGAGAAGGGTTTCTGGGATTCAATGAGTCCATAGCCTTCGTTTCCAGACTGGTTGCCGAAGAGAGTGGGAAGAAGAGTGTCGCCACTACGGTAGAGACCGGGAGTCTACTGGATCTGGCGGTCGAGGATCTGGGTGTGAAGGTGGTGAGGGGCAAGGTCGGTGATGTCCATGTGGCCTATCTTGCCCGCGAGATAGACGCGGCCATAGGTGTGGAACAGGTTGGCGTCTACATAATCCCGAGAATCGGCTGCTACCCTGACAGCATCTTTGCCGCCTTGACTCTGCTCAGCCGGGTGGCAGAGGTGGGCGAGATCAGGACGTTCTTGGGGAAGCTGCCGAGGCTCTTCTTTGACAAGGGCAAGGTGCCTTGCCCTAATAAGCTGAAGGATCAGGTTATGAAGATGGTTGAAGACAATGTCTCCCTTTTTGGAGTGGCTGATGTCAATGCCTTGGATGGCATCAGGCTGGAGTTTGGAGATTCATGGATGCTGATCAGGGCCAGTGGAACCGAGCCCGTGATTCGCGTTCTGGCTGAATCCTCATCCGCCTCGAGAACCCGAGAGCTGTTGGATAGCGGTGTTGGAAGGGTCCAGCATCTTGTGGCTGAGGTGCAGAGATGAAGGCGATTCTCCTCTGCGGCGGAGTGGGCAAGAGGATGTTTCCCATTACGGAGGACAAGTTGCTGCTGAAGTTCCTGGGCAAGCCATTGCTTCAGCACCAGATAGAGCGGGCATTGGAAGCGGGTTTGGAAGACCTGGTGATCGTGGCAAACCCACAGAATGTTGAGAGCTTGGAGCGAATAGCCAGGAGTGTTTCTGGATTGAAGGCTGAATTCGCGGTGCAGGAAGAACCGCTGGGGATCGCCAACGCGCTGGAGAGTGCCGAGCGCTTCTTGAAGGGAAAGGTCATGGTTCTGAATCCCAACGACCTTTTCGAAACCTCAGTCTACACCAGCCTGATCCAGGAGAGCGGAAGGCGTGCTGCTGTTTCTTACTTGATTGGCTACGAGGTGAAAGACTATTTCCCTGGCGGATATCTGGTGGTTGATGGGCAAAACCGGTTGAAGCGGATCGTGGAGAAACCTCCAAGAGGTGAAGAGCCAAGCAATCTGGTGAATATTCTGGTTCATCTGCATAATGACGCCGGGAAGTTGCTGGCCTGCATCAGGGATGTCCGTACCACCAGAGATGATGCCTACGAGTGCGCTCTGGACCGTATGGTCAGGGAAGGTGATGTGATCCAGGTGGTCCCATACAGTGGTTTCTGGGCTGCCATCAAGTATCCCTGGCACATATTTGGGGCGGTTAGACACTTNNCCGGCCTATGTTGGTCCCGGATCAATAATCGGCAACAATGCCCTGGTGCGCGAGTACAGTCACATAGGTGCTAATTGCGTTGTTGGCTACTGTACCGAGGTGAAGGGCTCCTACATAGGGGATGGATGCTGGTTCCATTCCAACTACGTTGGTGATTCCATCATAGCTGATGATTGCTCATTTGGTGCTGGCACTGTGCTGGCCAATTTTCGCTTTGACGAGAAGGATATCAAAGTCAGGGTCGGGGATGAGATGCTTGATACCGGACTTGACAAGTTTGGTACTATAATGGGAATTGGCTCCAAGACAGGCATAAACGCGAGCATTTTGCCTGGAATCAGGGTTGGCCCCAATTCCTTTGTGGGTCCCCATGTTTGTTTGACGAAAGACCTTGGGCCGAATAAGATGGCCTTGGCAGAGCCTCGCTACCGGGTCATAGACAAGGAAATCGGTCTCGACGCCAGTAAGAAGAAGGATCTTATGAAGAAGCTGGAGAAACTCTGATGTGTGGTGTTATCGGCTATGTAGGTGACGGTCAGGCCGCACCCATCATAGTCAAGGCGCTGAAGAATCTGGAGTACAGAGGTTATGATTCTGCAGGCATTGCCAC
>JAFNFZ010000038.1 GCA_017885485.1 Chloroflexota bacterium | reverse complement strand
CAGACCATCTACAACAACCAGCTTCAGGTGATCAACAACAGATTGTCGATGGTCGTAACCTATCTGACCATTCTGGGCACAGCCTTCCTCGTGCCCAATACATTGGCTACTATCCTGAGCAGCTCGGCCTTTGATATGCAACCCAATGATACAGGCTGGTATATTGCCTTGCTCGTTGGCTCGACCATCGTGGCTACCGTGGCAGCCTACTGGTGGGCGAGGAGGTGGGGCCCGATATCTAAGCCCACTATCTAGGAATGCGTCTGAGTAATGAACAGAACTACCCCCTGAGCCAGTGTGAGAACATAGAGGTTAGGCAGTCGACAGCCAATGGAACTGGCAGCAGGGAGGGCTATAATCACCGCAACGACACCAGTATACGCGACGATTCAATTGCTGAGTTGGTCGGAGCAGCAGCTCTCGACTTGGGAGTGTGATGTATGCCAAAACCGCCGAATCCTCCCTACATCCGAAAGCTAGACGAGCGTGGTGACCTGCAGCTGTGGGCAGTCGATGGTAGCTACATCCGAGGCCATATCGACGAGGAGTTCACCAACTTCGGCCAGCACTACAGGTATCCCTACATTCCCCTGGATGAACTCTGGATCGATCAAGAGAAGGAATCTGAAGAGCAAGTGTTCTTCACTGACCACCTGTTGGTGGAACACCGGCTGATGGCAAAGGGCATGCCCTACGAGAAGGCGTTGCTTGAGGCTGACAGAGCGGAGCGCAAGGAACGGCGCCGAGCTGGTGATCTGAGGCGACTGACCCATCATGGGCATAAGCTACCTGATGGCCATGAAGTCCACACACGGCTGTGGAAGATGCTGGAGAACGGTGTCAGCGTGTGGGTTGTGGATGGACGTCTGGTGCGCAGCGTTTTCGATGTTGACTTCACCGAAGGCGGCCATGACTACGTGTACGAATTCGTGCCTCAGAATGAGGTTTGGATCGATGATGCTATCACGGAGGTGGAGCGACCCTATGTGCTCTTGCACGAGTTGCATGAGCGTAACCGGATGGCCGCTGGATGGCCCTACGGTAAGGCCCATTCAGAATCTAGCTCCCTGGAATATCGCTTTAGACACCGCCAGGACGAGCTGCATAGCGCGCTGGCGGAAGAAGGTTGGAGCTGAAGTCCTACAAGGCGCTGGTGGAGTGCAGAAGTCATGTGGTTATTTGCTGCCCTTCAGTTTCAGATACTCGCCAATCAGTATCGCTGCTGGGTATAGCACCTCTTCTTCAGTCTGAGCATGCTGAGTCAGCTTCTCTGTGAACCGCACATAGGCCATTTGGTTTTCCTTCTTCGCAGCATCGGCTAGATTGCCGAGCGCGGCAAGGATAACCTGGTGCTCCTGAAGCATTTGCCCGAGATTGACTTTCAACCTGTTCGTCATCCTGAGGAAGTCTGCCATACCAGGGGGAACCCTCCCTTCCGCCAAAGCAGGTAGTAGTCCAAGCGGTGGTAGGGCATACTCTTCCTCTTTGATGAAATGCGGATGCAGAGCCTTCGCAACTACTCTTGCAGCTTCAGCAACCTGGCCGCCTGCCTTGGTGGCTTCAACTAGCTCGGTATGGAGCTCTTCATGCTCCAATTTCAGGGATTTGGGTATCATGAACTCCATGATTCAGCCCCCTTATGATGTTCGATATCGGGTAGTACCTGTGGAACATTGTAGCACTCCAACCTTAGCTTGGTGGAAGATTCGTTGGTGGGACAGCCTGGAGTTGTGCAAGGCTCCGCCCTCCGGCTGACAGTATTCAAAGCTGAGACCAGCTCTCCCAGTCGAAAACAGTCTCGAGGGAGTGTATACTCTTTGCGCCAAAGTCAGTCATGTCGATGTAAACACATTTCTCATGAGCTGATTGACTGAGCCAGGAATCATGACAGAGAACGCCTGCTGCTAACTACAACAGGATTGACAGAAAGGCGGCCATGCACAGCAACAGTGGTGACATTGCCACCGACTTAGAGAACGGTCTGAGTCTCGAAGAGGTACGGCAAAGCACAATCAAACACGGATACAACGAGATCCCTGAGAAAAGGGAAAGCCTGACCATTCTGTTTGCCAAGAAATTCTGGGGCATAACACCCTGGATGTTAGAGATAACAATGGTGCTGACATGGTTCCTGGGAAAGCACCTTGAGTTCTATCTGGTATCAGGCCTTCTAGTCTTCAATGCCATATTGGGCTTCATTCAAGAGCAGAGGGCCAACTCAGCCCTGGAGCTTCTGAGGCAGAAGTTGAGCATTGGCGCCAGAGTAAAGAGGGGCGGAGAATGGCTGGTGATTCCGGCAAGGGAACTGGTCCCCGGGGACGTCATTCGGTTGAGGGCGGGCCACCTGGTACCTGCTGATGTCAAGGTGGCAACCGGGAGCGCGGAGGTGGACCAATCGTCTCTTACAGGGGAATCCCTCACAATGGAGAAGATGGCAAACGATGTGGCTTTTGCCGGGACCATGATCAAAAGGGGCGAGGCAACCGGTTCTGTCACTTCGACAGGTGTCAGAACCTATCTCGGCCGAACGATAGAACTGGTTCAATTGGCCAAGCCAAAGTTGCACATGGAAGAAGTGACTTCGAGGGTTGTCAGATGGCTCCTCATTATGGTGGGTTCTCTCCTGGCAATAGGATTCGCCCTTACAGCACTGAAGGGCATGAGAGTGATTGAAGTCCTTCCGCTAGCAGTCATCCTCCTGGTCTCGGCCATACCGGTAG
>JAFNFZ010000037.1 GCA_017885485.1 Chloroflexota bacterium | reverse complement strand
CGCCCGCCCCCTGGAGCAAGCCTCTACCTCTTCCAGTCCGCCAGCACACGTTGGGCACCATTCCAGCCCGGGACACAGGTAATGCCCGGACCGGGATGACAGGCAGATCCGCACATGTACAGGTTCTTGATCGGTGTGGCATAGCCTCCCCATCCGGGAACCGGCCGGTTGTTCCACATCTGCCCCGGGTGAATCAGGCCGGAGGCAAAGTCGCCGCCTGTAACGCCGTAGGTGCTTTCGAAGTACTGCTGCGTCAGAACCGCCTTGTCCATGATCGCCGCCCGGAAATTGGGGGCGTACCTGGCTATCTGATCGATCGCCCGCTCGGCCATCAGTCGGCTGAGCTCTTTGTGCTTGCCCGGCGGGGTATGGTAGGGGAAGTAGTGGGAGAAGAGGGTGCAGGTGTAGTAGCCCTCGGGCGCCAGACTGGGATCCAGGACGCTGGGGAAGCCGCAATAGGCCACCGGGTCGTCCGGGACCTGGCCCTGGCGATACTGCTCCCAGCAGCGGGCTAGATGCTCCGGGGACGGAATGTAGGCCATGATCCAGCGGATGTTGTTCTCGTTGGCAAAGGCCACATGGCCGGTGAACTCGGGCATCTCTTTGAGCGTCATGTGCACCTGAATGTACCCGTTCTGGTACTCGACTTCCTTCACCGCATTCACGAAATCGGAGGGAAGATGCTCTTCGCCCGCCAGACCGATGAAGGTGGCATAGGCGTCGATGCTGGACAGCACCACTCTGGCGGAGATCTTCTCGCCGTTCTTGAGCTGTACACCCGCGGCCTTTCCCTTTTCAATCAGAAGGCGTTTGACCGGAGCTCTGTACTTGATCTTGCCTCCACGGTCCTCGAATGCCCTCACCAGCGATTGAGAGAAAGCTCCAATCCCTCCCTTGGGGGTTCGGAAGTCGTAGGCATCGCCCATCGTATAGTGGTATGCCAGCGACAGCCCGCTGCCGGGCGTGAACGGGCCTTTGTGGGTTCCATCGATGGCCGAGGCACAAAGCGAGCCCTGAATAATGCGGTGCTTCTTCGGATCGGGGAAGAACTGGCGGATTATGTCTATGGCACTCCCCTGGAAGACCTTCAGAATGATGCTCTTTGTCTCATCGTCGGGTGCCTCGGCTATCAGTCTGTCCAGCGGCCGTGGCTCAGTGAAGAGGTCCTTGTCCACTACAGCCTTGAACTTCTGGAGGAAGTTGTATAGCCCTGCCAGCCCTTCCAGGGCATCTGGCCCGTGGTCCTTCATCAGGTGTTCGGTGATCTCTGTTGTGTCCGTGTAGCCCACGAAGGGCACGTCCTCCGGTGCGCCGAAGGTGCAGTACGAACTGCGGGGCCGGTGAAGTTTTAGCCCGTACTTCTCGAGTTCCAGTCGCTTCAGCATCTCATCGCGGAAGACGAGCATGCCCCACGCACCCACGTTGTGTTTGAACCCTTTGAACAGTTCCTTTGTGGCAGCCATACCCCCGGGCCAGTTGTTCTTCTCGACGCAGAGAACAGAGAGTCCGTTCTTTGCCAGGACTGTTGCTGCTGTCAGTCCGTTGTGGCCTGCACCTACTACGATTGCATCGAAGTCAGTAGCCATGTATCCCCCTTTGATGACATATTGTGGTCGCCATGCTGGCGGGGCCTGTGTCTCTGGTCACGCACCTGCGAAGAGGACGCAAGTTGCCGCGACAGATATAACTCCCCCTTGTTTTGGTCGACTCTTTCTGGGTCGACCCCTTGAGGTTTCGTAGTCCCCTCACCCGTTGCCCAAACATGATCCGGGTACTCCACAGAGATTCGGATTCAGCCTAGCGGCCATTGATTTGACTGTCAAGTGCAACTTCAAGGCGTGCTCCCTCTTGCCCCCTCTCGTATGTCATCCCGCACTTGATGCGGGATCCAGGGGTGGGGTGTCCTTCTACGCCCCATTATGCCTCTGTGTCATGGCGAGGAGTCCGCCTCGGGCGGGCGACGTGGCCATCTCGAGCACCCAACACACCATCTTGACTCATCCCTATGCCATCCTGGATAATATGATGTAAGAAATCCGACATCCGAATTCTTACAGGAGGTGGTCCTATGGTGGGCAAAAAGGCATCTGACGTAGTCCTCCGTCCAAAACGCCAGGTCACTCTCCCCAAACAGATATGTGACCAACTGGGCATTGGCCCCGGTGATGTGCTGGAGATGACTGTGCAGGACTCTATCATTGTGGCCANNACTGAGGAGCAAGTCCAGAAGACAGGGCGTCGTATAAGGCAGGAGGTGGCCAGGGAGCGCTACGGTGTCAAGGATTAGGACACGGGTCTTCCTCGACAGCAACGTACTCTTCTCAGGGCTCTATTCCCCGGAAGGAGCGCCAGGCATCATCCTGGAGCACTTTGTCAAAGGCAGCATAAGCGTAGTTGTGTCACAACAGGTGCTGGAAGAAGTGGTGCGCACTATCAAGGCCAGGCTTCCCGGTGCTCTTCCTGCTCTAAGAAGACTCCTGGTCAGCACACCTCCCGAAGTCATAGCAGATCCTCAACTGCAGGAAGTAGAGCGTTGGACAGAGAAATTGCCTCTGGGGGACGCCGCCATTCTGGCCGCTGCAATTGGAGCCCGGCCTGACTGCTTCGTCACCGGCGACAGGCACTTCACCGGGAACCCGGGCATCGCAGAAGAGGCGGGGCTTCACATCGTTACCCCGACAGCTTTCCTGAGATTGCTGGAACGCGATGCCGACGCGGACTATGAAGGACGGCGGGACTGAGATGCTATCCCTGAAGCCTGCAGACCCGCCCACCCCCCGTTCGCCCAAATTGACTTGGCTGCTCCCTCTTTGATATAGTTTGGGGCACAATTACCCCGGGGTGACGTGATGGCCGGTCGTGTATTCAAGGAGATGAGACGCTGCTATGGCTTTGAAGAGGTAGCCATAGTTCCCGGCGATGTCTCTGTCAATCCGGAACAGACTTCGACCGATTTTGCCCTGGGCGAGCTCACTTTCTCCATCCCCATCATCGCCGCCGCCATGGACGCCGTGGT
>JAFNFZ010000036.1 GCA_017885485.1 Chloroflexota bacterium | reverse complement strand
CATCGGGGGAAACCACTTTGTTCACTGTGGTGAAACTGATATCGTCGCCGTACGCAGTGCCATCGCCCACAGCCTTGGCCCTGAAGTGGTAGATGGTGTTCGGGGTCAGGCTGGCAAGGGGGGCATTGGAACAATGTGGTTTCCCCCGATGTCAATGGCGACGGGGTCGTCAATTCAGCCGACATTACCTCCTTAGAGATGATTATTGTTGGGCTGGCAGGTGTAAGCCCCGGCGCTGATGTCAATGGTGATGGCACAGTCAATGTCGCCGACATAACCTATGTAGAGAGGTTCATTGGCGGCCTGAGCTGACTGCTGCCCAACGCGAAAAAAGGAGAGGATACGGGTTGGTAATGAGCCACCGCTGAGAAACGATGTAGTCAAGGGTCGCGATTCCAGAAAGGAGCACGATGAAGACGAAGATACCGATGAGAATCCTGACCGTGATGAGCATGCTAGGGGTGCTCGTAGGTGGCGGTGTTGTCTTTGGGACCAATCCCGTGGAGGCTGCAGGGGTTGCTGTCAGCATCAGTGCCCCTGCCGAGGTAGTCAAAGGCAGTAGCTTTACCGTTAGCGTCAATATCGGCAGCGTGACGGCTTTTGACGCCGGTCAATTCGATGTTTCCTTCGATGAGTCGCTCCTTCAGCTGGATGGCGTTACGGCGGGTCAAATAGGTGCGACTCAGATCCCGGTTGATCTGTGGAATAAGATAGGGACGGGGACCTACAGGATTATTGTAAATGTCCCTGGTGTTCCCGGGGTGAGCGGCTCGGGCAGCCTCGCAGTTCTGCAGTTCCATGCTGCCAGCTCCGCTGTTGGCACCAGTGCCTTGAACCTGTCGAACGGGTTCCTTAACAACAACCTGGCGACGCAGATCTCGGCGACATGGACCGGAGGTTCAATCATTGTGTGTAATGATCTTGTCATCACTACTACTTCCCTTCCTAACGGAGTGGTGGGAAGTGCTTACTCAGCCGCACTTGGAGCTAGCGGTGGTAGCGGCAGTTTCACATGGTCACTCTTGTCAGGCAGTCTCCCGAGTGGGCTTACTCTGAATGCTGCGGGCACTATTTCAGGTACGCCAACAACGACTGGTGCTTTCACTTTCGCTGTCCAGGCAACTGATGGACATCTTTCTGCCTCGAAGTCCCTCAGCATCCAGGTGAGCCTGAAACCGGGGGATGCTAATGGCGATGGCCTGATCAATACTGCTGACATCTCCAAGGTGGAGAGGATCATTGCGGGGCTGGACAGCGCGACTTCCGGTGCTGATGCTAATGGCGATGGCCTAATCAATACTGCTGACATCACCAAGATAGAGAGGATCATTGCTGGACTGAGCTAATTGCCGATCGGCCCAATGAAGCTGGCAGATGTGCCGGGGGTCAACTTCTCGCGTCTGTCAGAAAGTAGGAGTGCGTGGAAGTCGCCATGGCAGGAAGGAACAGTATGAACAGGACAATCCTGATGGTGAGCGTAGTGTTAGGTGCAGTAGCGCTGCTTCTAGGCGGAGGTAGTCCGGCACTGGCCGGGGACGTGTCCAGTGTCAAGATCGTGGCCCCCACTGCGGTTGTCCAGGACAGCGACTTTGCAGTTGGCGTCGATATCGGTGATGTAACCGCTTTTGACGCGGGTCAATTCGATGTTTCCTTCGATGAGTCGCTCCTTCAGCTGGACGACGTTACGGCGGGTCAAATAGGTGCGACTCAGATCCCGGTTGATCTATGGAACAAGATAGGGACGGGGACCTACAGGATCATCGTGAATGTCCCTGATTTTCCTGGCGTAAGCGGATCGGGCAGTCTAGCAGTTCTTCAGTTCCACGCTGCCAGCTCTGCTGTCGGCACCAGTCCCGTGAACCTGTCGAATGGCTTCCTCAACGATAACCAGGGGGCGGAGATTGTCGCGACGTGGACCGGAGGCTCAGTCAGTGTGCGTGATAATCTTGACATCATTGCGCCCTCGGTGGTCACCCGCGGTGCCACCAACGTGGCTACCACTTCAGCCATTCTGAACGGCAATCTTGCCTCGAAAGGAACGGCAGACAACGTCACAGTGTACTTCGAGTGGGGTTTGACCGCATCCTATGGGAATGTGACCGCAGCGGAAACGAGGAGCGCGATTGGGACGTTCAGTGCCAACCTGACAGGCCTCATTGAGGGAATCCCGTATCACTTCAGGGCCGTCGCATTGGGTGATGGTTCCCCCGCCCACAGCTATGATGCAATTCTGACTACTGCTAGATGGGCTGACACCACAGCGCCGGTCATTTCCGCGGTGAACTCCTCTGACATCACTGTTTCCGGTTCCACCATCACTTGGACTACCAATGAAGAAGCGACGTCTCAGGTGGAGTACGGTCTGACGGAGGAGTACGGGTCACGCTCGACGCTGGACGCGAACTTGGTGAACAGCCACAGCGTAGCTCTGACCGACCTTGAAGCCGGCGAGACCTACCACTACCGAGTCATATGCAAGGATGTCGCCAACAACGAGGCGGTGTCGGCAGACGCGACTTTCACCACTGCCGCGCCGTCTGGCGATGGGACGCTGACTTGGGCCTGGTTGCTTATCGGTGGGCTTGGGGCCGTAGTCGTGTTGGGTGGTGCAGTCTACTTCTTCAGAGGTCGGCAAACGCAGCTGTAGGAACAAGAGCCGATCGGAACTCGAACAGGGCAGAGATGTCCACCCTTAGTTCGATTCAGTATTTGCCCATCCGGGTCTGCCACATCTGCATTTTCTGGTGCTTGATCCCAGCCTCCCAGAAGGGCGAGCCGACTTCCTCAAAGCCGCATGATCTGTAGAAAGGGATCACATCGAACTGGGCATGCAGAATCACGTGTCTGGTCTGCCTCTTCCTGGATTCTGCGATGAGGAAGGAGACAATCCCTCACCCGATTCCTTTCCGCCTGAAGGGTTTGGCGATTGCCATTCTCTCTATCTTGGCTTGATTGTGGGCGAGGAAGCGAACCCGTGCAGTGCCGATGACGTTGCCCCCCTCCATGACAACCATGTGTATGGCTTCATTGTCCCGGCCATCGAACTCCAGTTCACCAGAGATGCCCTGTTCTTCAACAACAGGGCATCTCTGGTGAACTGGAGTTCGATGGCCGGGACAATGAAGCCATACACATGGTTGTCATGGAGGGGGGCAACGTCATCGGCACTGCACGGGTTCGCTNNGTTCTTCAACAAACACCTGCCGGCGCAGGTCGAATGCGGCCTGCAACTCAGCTTCGTCCACCACTAATCTGTAGATTGAGGTCACCACAACCACCTGGGAATGTAGTACTCTGCCCAGTGATTATAACTCGGAGGAAGCCGGCAAGCTTCATTGGGCGCTGATGAGGCAGGAATGGGTCCAGAGCAGGCCCGGGCCTTTTCATTCAAATGGCGGGACTCAGTGGCCGTCTTTAGAGAGTCACATCCTCGCTTTTCCAGCCTCCGCGTTGTAGAATGCCGGCAGACCCGAATGTATCCTGAGACTCTGGAGGTCACCCATGAAGAATGTTGAACTGGCTGTGAGCGGCAATACCCTGACTATCACCGTGGACTTGACCAAGG
>JAFNFZ010000035.1 GCA_017885485.1 Chloroflexota bacterium | reverse complement strand
CTTTGACGCCTCCATCCTGGTATACGATCCTTACGTCGGTTCGGAGAGGTTAGCCACTCTCGGAGTTGCTCCCTCACGGCTGGACAACCTGATGCGTCAATCAGACTTCGTCACCATCCACTGCTCGACAACCGCTGAGACCGTGGGGTTGGTCAACGCTGATATGATCACTCTTATGAAGCCCACTGCCTACCTGGTGAATGCGGCCAGCGCCTACGTCGTAGATGAAGATGCCATCATCTCAGCCCTGAGGAACAAGCGCATCGCCGGGGCTGCTTTCGATGTCTACAAGAACTGGCCAGTGAAACCGGATGACCCTTTGCTGAAACTCGATAACGTGGTCTTGACGCCTCACGTTGGCGGAGCGACGGAGGAATCGATTGCCCGCCACTCGCAGATGATAGCCGATGACATTCAGAGGTTCTTGAGGGGAGAACGCCCCAAGAATCTGGTCAATCCTCAAGTGTGGGGACAAGGTGTCCCGTAATTGCGTCCTGGCCATAGATGCCGGATCCAGTGGCTGTCGCGCCCTCATTTTCGACCTCCAGGGCCGTATCGTTTCCTCTGCCCAGCAGACATGGGTCTATGACACGCCAGCTGAGATCGCACCTCTTGGCAGACAATTCAACCCCGGGCATTTCTGGAACATCATCTGTCGGCTCATCAACCAGGCCATCATGAAGTCTGCTGTGGCCCCTTCACAGATTGCCGCAGTCAGTACCGCCAGCCAGAGACAGGGCGTGGTCTTTCTGGACAGGGAAGGGAATGAACTGTATGCCGGCCCCAATACCGATCTCAGGGCTCTACTCGAAGGATTCTCCATCGACAGTGAGTTCGGTAGTGATATTCACCGCATCACTGGTCACACCCCTTCCTTCCTTTTCGCTCCTGCCAAACTGCGATGGTTCAAGAACAACTCTCCACGTACCTACGGGCAAGTCGCCACAGTCCTCTCCATAAACAACTGGATCATCTACCGGCTCTGCGGAAGACCCTTTGGTGAACTGTCCAGCGCTGCCGACACCGGACTGGTGGACATACGGGACGCAGGCTGGTCCAGCCAGCTGCTGAGAATGCTCGATATCCCGCGGACGATCTGCCCCGAGATGCGCACCGCTGGAACATGTGTTGGAGAAGTGACCGCTGCGGTCAGTGCACAAACCGGACTGGCTGCTGGCACCCCCGTTGTCATCGGTGGAGGCGACACTCAGTGTGCTCTGCTGGGCATGGGGGTGGAAGATCAAGCCCAGGTTGGCATCGTCGCCGGCTGGAGTGCCTCTGTCCAAATGGTAACCACTCAGCCGATCATCGACCATGAAGGAAAAATCTGGTCAGGCTGCCATGTCTTGCCGGGAAGGTGGATCCTGGAGAGCAACGCCGCAGAAGCAGGCGGCGCGTACGCCTGGTTGAAGAGCCTGCTCTTCGATGATGATACTTCGAACGCCCAGAAGGATCCCTACGCGTTCATGGACCGTCTGGCGGAGGAGTCACCCCCGGGAGCCGAGGGAGTGCTGGCATTCATCGGGCCGAGGCTGATGAACATGACCCGTTTGAAGCCCAGTCTTGGTGGCTTCATTCTCCCCATAACCCCGAGCGTGACGGGTATCGAGAGGAAACACCTCATCAGAGCGGCAATGGAGAATCTCTGCTTCGCCTTCAAAGCTAATTGCGACCAGTTGACTGAGGTCTCACACCTGAAGGCGGACACGGTGGCCATTGGGGGCGGACTGGCGCAGAGCGGGGCCATGGTTCGAATGCTTTCAGACATACTGGGCCGGCCACTGGTCTGTGCTGATGTGCCGCAAGTCACTTCATGTGGTGTGGCCATGTGCGCCGCTGTTGGCGCTGGTATCTATCCGAATCTTGAGGTGGCTGCACGAGCTATGCGACCCCAGGCTAGGGTGGTTGAGCCAAATGAGGACAATTCTCGGCAGTATACGAAGTACTATGACAGATGGATGCGCACCTCCACATGGCTGGAGAATCTGATTGAGGAGATAGGATAGAGAATGTGGGAATCGCAGAAGCAAGAGGTTGTCGAGACTGCTCAGCAGATGTCCGAAAAGGGCTTGGTCGTGGGAACTTCGGGAAACGTCAGCCTGCGGTTCAAAGACTCGGATGGGAGGAATGTTATAGCCATCACTCCCAGCGGACTCCGCTACGACATCATGAGGCCCGATGATATTGTCATTGTTGACCTTGAGGGGCAACGCATAGAGGGAGAACTGGCCCCCTCCATAGAGACAATGCTGCATACAGGGATCTATAAGATGCGTAAGAAAGTGAATGCCATCATCCATACTCATCCGGTCTACGGCAGCGTCATCGCTGTGGCTGGCCTGGAGATCCCCGCGATTCTCGATGACCAGGTCACCCAGATAGGCGGGGAGATAAAGGTGGCACAGTACGCGAGATTCCTGCCCAGAGCTATAGCTCCGTGATTCGCCAGTAGAGCGGCATTCCTGGATCCCAGCGCCGCAATCACATTTCTCATCATCTCCGGGCTGCCAGAGAGGGCGTACTGTGCCACCTTTATCT
>JAFNFZ010000034.1:1199-2816 GCA_017885485.1 Chloroflexota bacterium | reverse complement strand
AATCTCTGCGCTGAAGAGATTATCTTCTCCCAGGGCAGATCGATCGCATAGGCTACTACAAGGATCACACTGGCCTTCAGTGCTTCCACTATCTGGTACGAGGCATCTGCAACGTATCCACCCCTGGCCAGGTCGGCAAATCCCTCTACAAGAACAACATCCTTGCCCTGAACGACATCGCTATGGGACTGCTTCACTCTGGTGCCCAGAGCGCCTCCGGCTAATTGCTCCTTCAACGATTCCTCATTGCTGAGATGAAGCGGGGAAAGGGCCTCAACAGATTCGGTCAAGCCCAGAACTTCCTTGAGGAACTGGCCATCTTCGTCAGTGCCTCCATTGGCAATGGTCACTGGCTTGAGATAACCGGGCTTCCTGCCATTGCCCTGGAGCCACCTGCCGACGGCGGCACAAAGGGCTGTCTTTCCCGCTGCCTTTCCCCAAGAAGCCACATATAGAGCCATCAACAAACCCTCCTCATCGGCTTCAGATTCGCAGGCCCTATTATATATCAACTCAACGGCTGATGCACCGACTTCTGAGTCCAATGATTGCAGCAGCGATTTTAGATGTGAGACAATCATCACATATGCCCCTTCTCTGGCTGTGCCATCATTGGGAGACATGGACGAGCCAAAAAAGCCGTTGAAACAGACCAATCTGCGCATAACCGGCATGACGTGCGCCACATGCGCTGGCAGCGTGGAGAAAGCCCTCTCCAGGAAGCATGGTGTGTCCAAAGCAGCGGTCAATTTCGCCGCAGAAAAGGCAACCGTGGAGTATGACCCATCTCTTGCTGCGGAGAAAGACCTGATCAGCGCAATCGAAGACGCCGGATACGGGGTGGCAACCAGCGAAGTTGTCTTCGATATCATCGGGATGACCTGTGCCACGTGTGCTGCCACCATAGAGAAAGCGCTCAATGGACTTGATGGGGTGGTTTCGGCATCGGTGAATCTCGCCAGCGAAAAAGCCACCGTCCGCTATAACCCTGACACGACCACCGTTGCCAGGCTGAAGAAAGCTGTCAGCGACGCAGGCTACAGGGCTGTGCCAGCAGACGATTCCACCGTGGACTACGAGAAGGATGCTAGGGAACGCCAGAACCGACGACTCCGACTTCTGGTCACGTTCAGCTTCCTTCTGGGCATACCAACCTTCATTCTGTCCTTTGCCAGCCCCTTTTCCGCCAGCACCAACAATTGGATCCTCCTGGCTCTGGCCACCCCTGTTCAAGTGGTCGCCGGATGGCAATTCTACATCGGAGCCTACAAAGCGATTCGCAATCGCCGGGCGAACATGGATGTCCTCATCGTCCTGGGTACGAGCGCCGCCTACGTCTACAGTCTGCTGGTGACTGCCCTGCCTGGGGTTTTCGATGGTGAAGTGTACTTCGATACGGCCGCCTTGATCATCGCCGTCGTTTTGTTAGGCCGCTACTTTGAGGCTCGGGCAAAAGGGAGAACATCAGAGGCCATCAAGAAGCTCATGGGGTTGCGTCCCAAAACTGCGCACATCATCCTGGACGACCGGGAGGCAGAGGTCCCCATCGAAGATGTGGAGGTGGGGCATGTTGTCGTGGTCAGACCCGGAGAGAAGATCCCCGTCGATGGCCTGGTT
>JAFNFZ010000034.1:0-1161 GCA_017885485.1 Chloroflexota bacterium | reverse complement strand
AGCTACCAAGGTAGGCAAGGATACGGTCCTGTCCCAGATCATCAGACTGGTGGAGCAGGCCCAGGGATCAAAGGCACCGATACAGCGCCTGGCCGACTCCGTTGCCGCAGTGTTTGTACCTACGGTCACGAGCATGGCCATACTGGCGTTCCTCGGCTGGTATTTCATCGGTGGAGAAGCCTTCGTGTTTGCCCTTACTGCATTCATATCCGTACTGGTCATTGCCTGTCCCTGCGCCGTTGGGCTGGCAACACCAACAGCCATAATGGTAGGAACCGGCAAAGGAGCTCAAAACGGCATCCTCATCAAAAGCGCAGAGGCTCTGGAGAAGGCCTGCCGTGTCAGAACCATAGTCTTCGACAAGACCGGAACCGTGACCGAGGGTAAGCCCGCGGTGACGGATATCGTTGCGACCGATGGTTTCAGCCACGACGAGGTTCTGAGGTTGGCTGCCCTGGCCGAGAAGGGGTCAGAGCATCCTGTGGGTGAGGCCATCGTAGACGCTGCCAAAAAGAACCGCCTGGAGCTGGCCGACCCTGAGTTCTTCCAGGCCTTTGGCGGTCGTGGCATTCTGGCCAGAGCAGATGGCAGAGAGGTGCTTCTTGGTAATCGTGCCCTGATGGATGAGAACGGCGTAGAGCATGAGCCGTATGAGGGACAGATTCAGGAATTCGAGGGCAAAGGCAAGACCGTAATGCTCATGTCTGTGAACAGGAAGATGGCAGGCCTCATCGCCGTGTCTGACACGCCGAGAGAAAACGCCTCTGAAGCCATCGAGGAGCTTCATCGAATGGGCGTGGGAACCATCATGATAACCGGAGACAATCGGCGGACAGCAGAAGCCATCGCTCGACAGGTTGGCATCGGGAAGGTCATGGCTGAGGTCCTTCCCGAAGACAAAGCCAAAGCCGTCCTTCACCTGCAGGAAGGTGGCAATGTCGTGGCCATGGTGGGCGACGGAATCAACGATGCACCAGCACTGGCTCAGGCAGATGTGGGCATAGCTCTGGGGAGTGGCACCGACGTGGCCATGGAGAGCGGAGACATCGTCCTGGTGAAGGACGATCTTAGAGACGTGGTGGAGGCCATCAAGCTAAGCCGCTATACCATCCGCAAGGTGAGGCAGAACCTGTTCTGGGCCTTCTTCTACAACAGTATCGG
>JAFNFZ010000033.1 GCA_017885485.1 Chloroflexota bacterium | reverse complement strand
TCGTCTGCAGGTTCATCTGCCGCTTTTGTGGTCTGGATGGCAGTGGCGATTGTATTGGGGCTCGCAGCGCTTGTTCTGATCAAGGCACGCCCTCGGTAGGACAGAGTAGCTGCTGACATAGACTTCAGAAGAAGCTGGGATTGCGCCATAGGCGATGGACCCAGAATCGGCCCTTCTGAGGTGTTAGGTCCTACTGCGGCACTTCGGGATTGGCAGCACGAGGTTGTGGGCCGTTCCTGACGGAGGCGCCGCACTCTGCGCAGAAGTTGCATACTTCGATCAGCTTGTGACTGCAGTTGGGGCAGAACTCGATCTCTGGCTCTGGTGCTGTCTTGCCGATTATCCTGGTTCTGCGGCTGACGAAGACCATGATCAGAACAAACATGGCTATCAGCAGGACTATTAGCGGAGCCACCAGGATCACAATAAGCTCCAGCAGTCCCACTTTCATACCTGAACCTCGTCGTCACGGGAATATAGCACAAGAGGCCACTCACCATCAACACAGGGCTTTGGAGCAGTTCGCAAACCGCTACCACTGGGTATTCCCCTCTGTCATAGATCCTGGAAGGGGCTATCTCTTGCCCTGGAGGTAGTCGATCATGGGTTGGGTGACCAGTGGAACAACATCCCCGATCATATGTGGCATCAGGTTGTCCATCACCTTGGGCATCATCTCCGGCATCTGTTCTCTCATGTAGTCGGGCATGGGTATGCGCTTGCCGACACGCTCCAGCATTGTTGGCATCACTTTGGGCATCATCATGGGTAGCAGCCTGGGGAACAGAATGGGGAACATTGGCTTCATCAACCCCAGCGCTCCTGGGATTCTGCCCATGACTCGCATCATCCGCCCCATTCCGAACGGCATGGCATCGATCAGCTCTGGCCACATGGTGCCCATGAGGTCGGCGAACCCCTGGGGAGTCATGAGGGCGATCATCGCCTCGAAAACGGCCCATTGCTTCTGCACTTCCGGGTTGGGGTCGGGGAAGTCGTAGCCCAGGGTTGATGCTGCAAATCGGGCCAGATCCACTACCTCGATGGGCAGCTGCTTCTTCTCGGCGCTGACGCGCAGTTGGAATTGGCAGCAGGGACAGAGAGAGACCACCTTGCTGGCACCTGCCTCCAGTGCTTCATCGAGCCGAGACTTGCCTATCTCGGCAGCGACTGGCGGCTCCTTGATCAGAGTGAGGACGCTCCCACAACAGTGCGCCTCCTCGCGGCTATGCTCCATTTCCACCAGCTTGACGTTGGGTATGGCTGCGAGCACCTGGCGCGGTGGCTCGTATATGTGGGAGACACGACCGATATGGCATGAGTCATGCCAGGTCACGGTCACTGGTTGCCCATTCCTTTTGGGGAAAGCGAACTGACCCGACTTGATCTTGTCGACGAGGATTTCGCTATAGTGTCTAGCCTTGATACCGTACTCGATTCCCAGCTTCTCCGCCCAGATTGGATACACTTGTCGCCACATCATGTCGCAGGCTGGACAGGAAGCTATGACTGTATCAGCGCCCGCCTCTTGGACGGCCCTGATATTGCGCCGCATTGTCTCTTCGAAGACGTCCCATTTGCCGGCCACCAGCATGGGGATGGCGCAGCAGTTTTCTTTGTCACCCAGGTATGTGAAGTCTACCCCTGCAGCGTCCAGTAACCGTACGCTGGCCATACCGATGTCGTTTTCCACGTAGCTGGCTGTGCAGCCAGCGAAGTAGACGTTTCTGGCTTTGTAGGACGGTCCATGCTTCTCCATTAGATCCTTGGGGAACCAGACAGAGCGATCCTTGCGGTAGCCGGCCCAGATGTCGCCCTCCTTTCTGGTGGCGGCGGCCATCATCTCGAATGGAGGAAAGGTCATCTTACCGCTGTCATGCACCAGCAAGCCCCGTAGTTTCATCCAGGACGGCTCGATGGGAAGCGAAGCCGAGCAGCGCAGGTTGCATAGCTCGCACGTGGTGCAGACGAGCATAGTGTCCACCATGAACTGATTCCACTCCTCGCGACCCTCCATATGCTCGCGCAGCCAGTACCACTTCCCTCTGGGACTCTGGCTCTCCCAACCGCGACCGTAGAACTGGTCGCACTCTTCAATGCAGTAGCCGCATTGGGAGCAGGCATAGGCGTACCAGGCTACGTCTGCAGGAATACCACGCATGCCTTCTGAAGGCCTTTCGCCGATCTTCGTGACTGCCAGGTTGCCAAGAGGGCGAACCACAGGCTCCAGGGTGCTGGCGAGGTTCATGAACATGCCCAGCCTGCTATTGCTGACGACCTTGCCGGGATTCAAGATACCTTCAGGATCTGCGATAGCCTTGAATTCCTTAAGCCTGGCAATTCTCTCTTCTCCCAGTACCTGTCTTGCCTTGCTGGCGAAGTAAAGTCCGGTGGAAAAGGGCCGTCCTCCGTGCTTCCCAGCGATCTTCATGAGAGTCAGCGCTAGCCCAAAAACGAAGTTGTAGCTGAAGCGACGCTGGTCACTGGGGATGAACCCCAGGATGACTACCTCCGGCTGACCGTTGGTGCCTTCGCGGATGACCACACCCTCCTTAACGATGGGGTGGTTTACCTGCCGCTCCATCTCGCTTATGGCGTCGCCCAATCTGGAAAGAGGTATGACCATCTCAGCCGGCAC
>JAFNFZ010000032.1 GCA_017885485.1 Chloroflexota bacterium | reverse complement strand
GCCAGCGGTGACCACCAGCGATCCTACCAATGTCACCACCAACTCTGCCCGACTGAACGGAAAACTGACCTCATCGGGCACGTCTGGTACTGTCACGGTATCGTTTGCCTGGGGAACAACATCAGGGTCATATCCCAACGAGACTACCGGTCAGGTCATGACGGGCGCGGGGGCCTTTTGTTTTGACTTGGGCAGCCTAACACCAGGCACAACCCACTACTGCAAGGCCAAGGCCGTAGGTGATGGCACGAGCTATGGGGACGAGAACAGCTTCACTATCAGCATCAGCGCTGCCGCACCGCCAATCGTAACCANNGACGCTGCCGATGTCACCACCGGCTCCGCCCGGCTCAACGGCGACCTAGCCTCGCTTGGCACGGCCGACAGCGTGACCGTGTCCTTTGCCTGGGGCACCACCCCGGGAGGACCATATGGCAACGAGACGACTCGGGCATCCCAGACCGTGAGCGGCGCCTTCTACTTCGACCTGAGCGGCTTGGCTCCTGAGGCCACCTACTACTACCAGGCCAGAGCCGTGGGCGATGGCACCGGCTACGGTACGGAGAAGAGCTTCACAACCGGCCAGAGCCTAGAGGTTGAGGATGTCGATCCCGGCAACGGGAAACCTAATCAGCACCTGACGGTCACCATCATGGGTACCAACTTCGATGCACCTGCAGCCATCAGCTTCGGCTCTGGGATAACGGTTCTAGACTTCAGTGTCAACAGCGACACCGAGATCGCCGCTGAGATCACCATCGACTCTGACGCCACACTGGGAGACAGGGATGTCTCGGTAGCGACCGGTTGGGGCGCCGGGACTAAGATAGGTGCCTTCGAAGTGATAGGTGGCGGAGGAGGCATCTGCAGCGGTGGAGCACCGGCAACGCCGGGTGTACCAAGTGAGATCACGACAACACTGGTTGCTCTTGGGATCACGTTTGGAGTGGGGTATCTACTCGTGAGGAGGGGCACGAGGGACAGGAAAGGCAGCATCCGGGCGTAAGGCTATCACTATCAGGGGTGGGCAGAGATGTCCACGCTTCTGTTGTTGCACGACCAGACTGTGACCATTTCTTCTGGTCACATCAACATCTGGCCGTGGGCGATGCTGTCCGGTGTGCGCCACCTAGAACCGCAGTGGGAAGTGGCGATTCTCTTCACAACACCAGGCTGTCCTCCCCCACCATCCCTTCAGGCCTAGATGGTCAACAGGGGGCATCCCTTTTTCCCGGCGGTATTGGCTTCCTTCAAGCGAGCAACATGGCCGCAAAGCCACAGACGCCGGGAAAGGCAAAGCCCCGCTCAATGTAGGCCGAGTCAGGGATATCTACCAGCGAGCAGTACGCCAGGATGCAGGCCAGGACACTCTGAAAGGCCCTCAGGCTCAGGTCACGGTCATGCGAGATGGCGAGTCCCACGAGGGAAGCCTCCAGGAGAAGCGCCACGAGGATCTCTAGGTTGGTGCGGTGGCTGAGATAGCCCTTTCTCCAGCGGATGCAAGGGGGAGACAGTCGAGCCGATGACCAGTTCCACCCAGGAGTGATTGAGTCCCCGGAGCAAGCTGGCGCAGGTGAAAGACAAGGTCGGTATCACCCATAATGGCTCAATATTCAGCACTTGGTCAGCCAGCCTAATCATCCAGCTATTGAACCGCGACCTCCAAACGCGTGCGCCTCCTGTCCTCAAGCCTTCTTCCCCCGCCGCTCCCATCCTCCCCTGAGGGTGACCCAGAACGAGAGGAGCAGGAGTCTCAGATCCAGCCAAAAGCTCATCCTCCTCACGTACAGGGCGTCGTAGCGGAACTTGTGGGTGTGGTCGATATCTTTGGGGGCGCAGACCTGGGCCAGGCCCGTCAGGCCAGGACGTGCGCGGCTCCTTATTTCATAGCCAGGAACCTCTCCAATGTTCCTATAAGGAGACGTCACATCTATTCGAAACGGGAGTGGTCTTGGTCCCACGAAGCTCATCTCGCCCTTCAGAATGTTGATCAACTCCGGGAGTTCATCAAGTGCTGTCGCCCGAAGCAGCTTCCCGACCCTAGTCACCCTTTGATCACGCTGCAGGTCTATGACCTTGTGCGCTGATTGGCCTTTCTCCGGCAGCCCCATAGTTCTGAACTTGGTGTGACCGAATGGTTGCCCGTGGCGGCCGCAACGCTCCTGGGTAAACAGCACCGGACCTCTGTCCTCCAGGTATATGGCTAGGGAAATTGCCAGCCATAGCGGTGAGGAAAGCAGCAGACCCATCAGGGCCAGCGCAAAGTCGAATGGCCTCTTCAGAAGAGGCTCCCGGAGTTGCTGCAATCCAGCAGTCATATGTCTTCTACTGTTATCCTCGGCCTCTCGCCTATCTTCTGGCAGGGGCTGCCGACGTTGACACTCCAGGGTTCAACATCCCTGAGTACCAGGCTGTTGCTGCCTATCACAGCCCCCTCTCCGATGGCCACGTTGGGATGGACAACAACGTTCGTTCCTACGAAAACGTCTTTCCCGATGGTGACGATGCCCCTAGCCACACTCCTCTGCTCATAGGGCAGGGCGGATGACATCCTCTTGCCACTCTTGTAGGTG
>JAFNFZ010000031.1 GCA_017885485.1 Chloroflexota bacterium | reverse complement strand
CGATGCGCCGTTGAATCCAGAGCCCTCCAAAAGCCAATCCCAGTATGAAGGCGCTGAGCATAAGCTCAAAGGCATGGGTCGATGCGCCGAGTACCAGGCTCAACATCCTGATCCAGCCGATTTCATAGATGAACGAGGCGGTTCCGGTCACCAGCGAGGCCAGCAGGAACAGACGGTACCAGGTGACGCCCTGGAACAGGGAAGCCGTTGGCTGGGGCACACCAATGAACCCCTCGGCGATCGGGGGCGATTTTTTGATCAGGGACCAGACAGTCAGGGCCAGTGCAATATTGATGAAGCCTGCAATGCCCATAGTCCACGGCAGACCAACCAGCCTGATAAGCATGAATCCGCTTGTCAGAACGCCGATCGCCGCACCGATGCTGTTTGAGAAGTAGAGCAGGGCCACGGACTTGCCGGGCCTGTCAGGAAACAGGCGCAGAATACCGGAACTCATCAGCGGAAAGGTCATGCCGAGCAGGATGGACTGTGGCAAGATCATCATTGCCGAAATGGTCCACTTGAATGTGCTGACCGCAGCGGGGTTCCCCAGCCGGGGCAGGATGGAAACGTAGGAGAAATCTATGATATGGGTGAAAGCGGTGTGGAACAGCAGTGCGCACAGGCCGATAATCCCCTCCGTGATCGCGTACCCGAGCAGCAGATTCTTCCAGCGACCGGAGTACCTGCTGCACACCCACGACCCGATTGCCATCCCTCCCATGAAGATGGCCAGCACCAGGGTCTGGGCATAGGCGGCATGCCCCAGGAACAGTTTCAGGTAATGGGTCCAGATTGATTCGTAGATCAGACCCGAGAAGCCCGACAGAGCGAACAGAACAAAATATATACTACGGTGATTTGCCATCGTTATTCCCTTATCATTTTGTAATGTAGCTATGTCGCAATCACTTTTTTTATTGAAATTGACGAAGCGCCGATGGTGGACTACGCAAGTTCCTCTTCGTAGTTCGAGACAAAGTTCAGCTCCACCCAGAGCGCGTGACGCAACACCAGCAGATGGCGATACCCCCGGATTCTTCTCAGCCCCGGTTCAGTGACTTGGCGGCGTCGGAATATTGCCCCACACATTTCCGATACGCGCGGTAGGAGATTGGGTTCAATTGGAAACCCTTCCTGATCCGGGGATCGGCTCGACGACAACCTCAACGTTGCTTCGCGCACCGTTCGTTAAGACCTTGTAAGTGGAGGTATTGACGAACAACATCCGTTGCCCTGCGACAATGCGCACCTGCACAGCGTACGTATGGGTCGGATCGATGGCCGCCGGACCGTAGGCGATCGAGAAAGGGATTGGAACTTGGCGGCCTTGAAGCGCGATTTCCTGCATGGCGATGGTTCGCATGGGAGCGTTCTGGCGGGAGATGTCGACCAACTCGACTTGCACGTATGCATCCACAGGCAGGACTGTCCGTACCCGGCAGGTCACCATTCCCGTCAAATTCGCGCTGGCTTGCCCCTGCCCCACATCCGCCGGAGCCGGGAGGTTGGAAGCACAGCCTGACGCCATTACAAGGAGCAAGG
Organism: Chloroflexota bacterium; assembly: GCA_017885485.1. Lineage (GTDB taxonomy): Bacteria > Chloroflexota > Dehalococcoidia > UBA2247 > RBG-13-53-26 > RBG-13-53-26. The sequence continues at coordinate 1,394 of JAFNFZ010000031.1, read as the reverse complement.
CGGCTCCAACGAATGTCTTCCATTCCTTGCGGGCATACGCCATCCCGTCCTCCTCCGTTATGAAATATGGCCGTTACTTCAGTGGAAGACCTTTCGGCTGCCGCTTGAGAACTTCCATCCAGCGACGTGCTGCGTCCGTGTCAGGTTTAAGCCTGAGGACTTCCGAAAAATGGTGCGCCGCCTCATCGACCCGGTTCTGCCGCGCCAGTACCACCCCCAGGTTGAAATGCGCCTCCACGGAGGCGGGATCGATGCGAAGCGCATGGGCGAAGAAACCGGCCGCCTCATCCAGCTTCCCCTGACGGGCCATCGCGATCCCCATATTGATCGGGGCCTTTACGGAGTAAGGCTCTAACCTCAGAACCGCCTCATAGTGCTGCGACGCCTCATCCCGCATTCCCGCCTGCATCAACAGGATCGCGATGTTCAGGTGCACCTCGGCGAGGGAGGGATTGAGGCGCAACGCTTCATTGTAGTGGGCAATCGCCTCGTCGATCCTCCCCAAGTTGGCCAGGGCCTTCCCCAGATTGCCGTGGGCGAGTGCGTAATCAGGTATCCGCCGGAGAGCTTCGTTGTAGTGGTTAATTGCCTCTGCATATTTCCCTTGGTGCGCCAGCGCGGCACCCAGATTCACGTGCACATTGGCAGATTTCGGCCAGATCCGAAGCGCATCCTGGTATTGCAGGATCGCCTCGTCGAGCCTCCCCTCTTGCGCCAATGCGATCCCGTAGTTGTTCAAGATGAGATAGTTGCCGGTAGTGATTTCGAGGGTATGGCGGTGCAGGGAGAGATTGTCCTTCCAGTAACCGACCTGCCGCCAGGTGACCGCGACAGAAGCGGTTAGGACCACAGCCGCCAGAAGCGCCAGGATTGCCTGCCGGTGTCGCCAACCTTGCAGAAGGTCCGGAACCGCCCAGCCTGCAATGATGAAAAGGCCTGTCAGGGGGATGTAGGTGTACCGGTCCGCCATGGACTGGCCTCCCACCTGGACAAGGCCGATCACCGGCGCGAGGGTGACCAGGAACCAAAACCACCCCATCACGATATAAGGGTAACGACGTAGATAGTGGATCGCCAGCGCGGAAAGGAGAACCAGCAGAAGAAACGAACCGATGGCTTGCCAGAACGGTATAGACGAGGGAAGAGGATAAAGAAGGGCCAGGTCTTGCGGCCAGATCATCTTGCCGATATATCTTACGTAAGCGACCATGGCATTCTCGATGCGAAGCTCGAAGGGGATCGCGTCGAGGGTTTTCATGGCTCCCCCCTGTTTCTGGGCGACCATGGTGACAACGGCGGACAGGGCGGAAAGGACCAGGAACGGGATCTTCTCCTTTACCAGATCCCACAGGAGGGATGCTCTGCGGAGGATCTCCCGAATCCCCCCGGAGTCT
>JAFNFZ010000030.1:1177-2630 GCA_017885485.1 Chloroflexota bacterium | reverse complement strand
AATAGCTCCAGGCCAGGCCTCCCCATTTGCATCGCATGCGCAGTATATCTCCCCGGTGGGTTGCTGCAGGCTCAAGGCAAAGTCCGTGCCCTTCTTGACTGCTGGCCACATCTGGCGGAGAAAGTCCAGATCGCCGGTGAGTGCGTAGTGACACCAGGCCCCCGTGGCTACGTATGAGCTGTAGTTCGCATCCCGGGTCAAGTCATGAGACTGATCATCGAGATAGGTGAAATGCCAACTGCCGTCATCATTCTGTTTGTCCTTCAGCCAACGATAGGCTTTGGCAGCCTGTTCAAACCGACCGACCAGATCAAGAGCTATGGCACACTCAACATGGTCCCACGGATCAGTGACACCATCCTCATACCACGGAATAGCGCCCCAGGGGAGTTGATGTCTGCTGATGAAGTCTGCCTGCTCTTCAATCAGCTCGTGGACGTGCTCCATCCTCTCCCTTCCTGGCGTAGACAACGATGCTCTTGGGGAAGATATGGTTGAACGCATCGTCGAGCAGGCGAACAGGCGCGGTCCTGGTTTTCAGATCCCAGACCAGGAATTTGTGATACAGCGATGGGATAAGAGCCTTCTCATTCTTTATACCAAAGATACATCGGAGCAGCCAGTAGATAGAATGCAGTGCGTGTTTATGGCGTATGTCATAGATACGGAGATCATTCTGGCGCAGAAGGTCAACGATCTGCCCCGCTCTGTATTTCCTGACGTGTCCGCCGGAAGTATTGCAGTAGTCTTTGGAGATTCTCCAGTAGACGGACTCGGTCAGATAGGTCGGCACGCTGACAGCAAGCAATCCACCGGGTTTCAGCACTCTCACCAGTTCCGCCATGCTTTGTCGGTCATCACGAACATGCTCCAGCACCTCTGAGCAGAGGACCCTGTCGAAGGAGGCATCTCTGAGCGGCAGCTTCATTGCATCCCCTTGAATGGCCACCCATTTCCCGCTGCGTTTCTGTTCTTCTTGCACGGCCTGAAGCACGTACCTGGTCTTCTTGAGATCCTCCTGTCCCAGATCGAGAGCGCATACCTGGCAATCGAATTGACTGTAGAGTCCCCAGCTATGTCTTCCTCCACCACACCCAACGTCCAGAATCCGCTGGCCCTCAGCGACTCCCAGCAGACCGTACTCAACGGTGAGCATCGGCAAGCAGCTCCTCGTAGACTGCCACGGTCTTCTTCGCAGCTTCCTCCCAGGTGAAATGAGACTCCACCCTTCTCCGCGCAGCCTCTCCCATCTTCTTTCTCAGGAGGTCATCGGCCAGCAATCGACTGATTGCCTTTGCCAGGGCATCAGCATCGCCTGGCGGCACCAGCATACNNGCTTTTTGGNCTCTGANGTNGCCGTNGNTCCTTCCCTTTATGAAGGTTTTGGTTTTCCTGCTGCGGAGGCAATGTCGTGTGGGGTGCCGGTTATCTCAACAACAGCAGGNGNNCNNNC
>JAFNFZ010000030.1:0-1172 GCA_017885485.1 Chloroflexota bacterium | reverse complement strand
ANNCGNNNNCNNNTNNGNAGNNGGNNAANCNNNANCNNCNANNNGNGNAGGAACTACTGCCACCTCAGAAGCCAAATAGCACCTAACCAGTTCCTCATGACTTATCCTTCCCGTGAAAGTAACCACATCTTCAAGCCCATACTCCCTCACCAAACCGGGAGAGTATTTCCCATCCGGAGGGCCTCCGACTACCGTCAACTTCAACTCCTTCTCACCCTTCAACAGGCGAATAGCCCCCAGGAGGTGCGCAAGCCCCTTCAACGGGCTGTACCCGCCAACCACAATCAGGCTATTTGGCTCTTTCTGCACCGACTGATCCTTCTCAAACAGACTGATGTCCACTCCATTGTGCACTACCCTGAACCTGTCCCTTGGTATCTTGAATAGCCTCGCAGTATCATCAGCCGAGTTGTACGAAACAGCAACGATCCTGTCCATCCGCCTGGCCACGAATCGCTGCATGGGCAAGAAGGAGTACCACCTGATCATCTTCGACTTCTGCCACCAGCCTTTGGCATTCCTGACGTCTATGTCCCTATCAACAGATACGGGGTGGTGAATAGTGCAGACCATGGGAATCTTGAAGTGCCTCATCAGCAAAAGGCCGTAGCCGAGACACTGATTGTCATGGATGACGTCAAACCCTTCTCTCCGCAGGATGCTCCGCAATCTGTTGTAGGCCCTGATGCTGAAGGTGAATGGTTCCGGGAAGAGACCCAGAAGGGTGGCCACAACTTCGAAGAAGTTGAGCGGGGTCAGCATTCGAAGGGGTTTCTCGGGGAGGTGGCCTTGGATCCCGTAGAGGTCGAGGCTCTCCAGCCTATGTACCTTCACAGCCTCTATGACGTTTGGGTGAGGAGGCCCGGACAAGAGTTGAACTTCATGCCCGAGGCTATGCAGTGCCTTGGAAAGGTGGTGAATATAGATGCCCTGCCCACCACCATAAGGATGTCCCCGATAGGACAGCAGGCATATTCTCATCGATACTGACACACCACCGGCAAATCAGACACGTATCATTGCCGAACAAGAACACATCTGTCAGAAATCCGGCGGATAGTGTTCCTTCGGGCGCCCAATCAGCGCCTCCCGAAGAAAGGATCAGTATAACACATCGGCTCAGGCTGAACCAAAAACTTCAGACCCATGTTACTGTCAACTTCTGGTCGGTG
>JAFNFZ010000029.1:1108-2843 GCA_017885485.1 Chloroflexota bacterium | reverse complement strand
TGGAACAACTGAACCCCAAGATTGCCGTCCCCATGCACTATTACAATAATGTAAGTCTTCTGGAGAGATTTATTGATGGTCCTTATCGGATTCTTTTTCTAAACACCAACCGTTTTACTGTCAGCAAGGATACTCTTCCTCCGGGCACCGAAATCATTGTCCTGAAGGTAATGAGGGAAGGGGATCTATAAAGGGGATGATTCAATTCTCACCCTCCGTCAAGGTTTGTTATAAGGCAAAGAGCCTGATGAAGGCGGAAGGTTGTTCGATTCTCCTCTATAATCAAAAGACCAACCAGCTCGACTTTGACGTTGCCCTATGCAGAGAAGAGTCCATCGCAGATATTTTGAAGAGTAAGGTTCCCCTTGACGTGGGACAGGGTATTGCAGGTTGGGTGGCAGAGCATGGAGCAAATGATAGGGTCAGACACTGCTTTATCCAATGTCCAGACGCAAAAGGCTTATAACCGCCGCATCATTTCCTGGGCATGGTATGATTGGGCGAACCATGCCTACATCACCACCACCGCTTCCACCTTCTTTCCTCCCTATTTCATCGCCATCGCGGCCGCATCTTTCATGGCCGTGGGCCCTTCCCCCAGTGACGAAGCGGCGAAAGCGGTCGCCAGAGATACCGCTTCCAACGTCTTCGCCCTGACAGTATCATTCGCGCTGCTGGTAGCGGCCGCCCTGGCGCCCTTTGTTGGCACGTATGCCGATATCACTGGGATGCGCAAGCGGCTGCTGGTCATTACTACCATCGGGGCAAGTCTGTTCTCTTCGTTGATGTTTACTCTGGTAACCGGAATGTGGCAGGTGGCGTTGGTGCTGTACTTCGTGACCCAGGTCGCGATGAACATGGCCCTCGGTCTTTCCAGCAGTCTGCTGCCGCATATAGCACTCCAGGAGGATATGAACCGGGTGTCAAGTCTGGGCTATGCGATGGGCTATGCGGGGGGCGGGCTGCTGCTGGCGCTCAACACTGCCCTTTACCTGTTCTCGTCCAAAATAGGCATCGAAAGCGCCCTGGCGGTCCGCATCTCTTTCCTCTCCGTAGGGGTGTGGTGGATCGTCTTTACCATTCCACTCATCCTCAATGTCAGCGAACCCCCCGCCACACCACTGGCCCACGGCGGCCGGGGCAGCGCCATCCTTGATTCGCTCACCCGGATTGCCAACACCGTCCGGGATGCCACTCGCTACCGAGAAATGTTCAAGATGCTCATTGCCTTCTGGTTTTACATGGAAGGCATTGGAGCGATCATCCTCCTGGCAACGTCTTACGGTGCGGTGCTGGGGCTGGACACGGCGGTGCTGATTAGCACGCTGCTGATGACACAGTTTGTGGCTTTTCCCTATGCACTCATCTACGGTCGTATCCCAATCCCGACCAACCGCTGGCGCAGCGTTTTTGTCTCCATGCTCATCTGGACCGGCGCCACCTTCCCGCTGATGGGACTCTACGCCAACCTAAACGGAGGGATCAGCATTCCGCTCACTTTTGGCATCATCCTGGGGAACCAACTGCTGGGCGTGCTTTTCTCCTTGTTGTTGGGACGCCACCTGTTCTCCGGTCTGGCGCAAAAGCTGGATACCAAACGAGCGGTCATCCTGGGCCTGATCATCTATACCCTCATCCCGGTCTGGGGCTTTTTTCTCAAGACCCAGGCAGAGTTCTACATGATTGGGTGGTTGGTGGGCACTGTGCAGGGCGGCACCCAGGCGCTCAGCCGCTC
>JAFNFZ010000029.1:965-1092 GCA_017885485.1 Chloroflexota bacterium | reverse complement strand
CGCTGACCCACAACCCACGATCGAGCATCCTCTCCATCTCCGTATTCTTCATCGCCGGGATTTACATCCTGATGCGGGTGAACGAGAAGAAGGGTGCTGAAGTCGCCGCAGCCGAAGAAGCTCAGAT
>JAFNFZ010000029.1:0-944 GCA_017885485.1 Chloroflexota bacterium | reverse complement strand
ACTCTTGAGAGGAGAAATGGCATGAGCATTAGGACGGACGAGACGATCCTTGGATTGTTTCTAAAGGCTGCGTCAGAACATAAAGATTTTCCGGCCTTCAACTACTTTGATCAGGGGTGGAGTACGCTGAGCTACGGGGCTTTTGTTACCTGCGTGAAAGGTATTTCATCCTATCTGATTAGGTCAGGAGTTGGGGCCGGCTCCAGAATCGCCATCCTATCAGAAAGCAGGTTTGAATGGTGCGCTTCTTATCTCGGGATCCTCATGGCTGGCGCGATAGCCGTTCCCATGGACGCCGAGCTTGGATCGAGCGAGATTCAGGTGCTTCTTGCCGATTCAGAGGCTGTTTTGCTCTTCTGCAGCGAGAAGACCCGATGGAAATTGCTTGGCCAGATCAAGACGGTCAATTTCGACTCTGATCATTTCAGGGAAATTTATCGTGCCGCAGGGGCACAGGCCTGTCGGCCAGTCTCGCCAGAGGACATAGCATCGATCGTCTATACTTCTGGGACGACAGACGCTCCGAAGGGGGTGATGCTGACACAGGGAAATCTTTACTCTGACGCTACGGCCCTCATTAACTTCGGTATCATCAGCCAGGGAGACAATCTGTTAGCCGTCCTGCCATTTCACCATACCTACCCGTTTATGTGTACCTTCCTGGTTCCCATTTGCAGTGGAGCCCAGATCACCTTTCCTCCGAGCCTCAAGGGACCTGAACTCCTGTCAGCTGTCAAAGAGAGGGGAGTCACTGTCTTTATGGCCGTGCCCCGGCTTCTCGAGGTCCTATGGAATAGGATCATGGGAGAGTTCAACGGAATGCCCTGTCTCATCTCCACCTCCCTTCTCATTCTTCTCCGCGTTTGTTCGCATCTCAGAAAGGCGACTGGGGTGAACCTCGGGAAACTGATATTCGGAAGGGTCCATCGAAGCTTTGGAAGACA
>JAFNFZ010000028.1 GCA_017885485.1 Chloroflexota bacterium | reverse complement strand
GGCTCTGGTTGGAGAGGCTGGTATCCTGGCAGCCACGGTCATAGCCAGGGCTGAGCGGGATTCGAAGCGCTGGTTGTATCTGGATGTCGGTGTCTTCAACGGACTGATGGAATCGGTGGGCGGCATCAAGTATCTCATCCTGACAGATAGAGACGGGCCCGCAACACAGTGTGTCCTGGCAGGGCCATCGTGTGACAGCTTTGATGTCATCTCCACGGAGGCCGAATTGCCGGATGTACAGGTAGGAGATAGAGTCCGCATCATGTCGGCTGGCGCCTATACCACGGCCTACGCTTCCCAGTTTGACGGCTTCCAGATACCCACAGTCCACTATACGGAGTAGAGGTCGAGTATGGCTGATTTCCTTTTCCATGAGATGGACCCTTTCGCTCCTATCAAGTACAGCTATGAATTCCAGGAGGTGCTCTGCCAGCGCAAGACCAGGTATCAGGAGTTGCTTATCTTCAGGAATCCCTTCTTTGGCAGGGTGCTGGCTCTCGACGGCGTGGTCCAACTCACCGAAAGGGACGAGCACTTCTATCATGAGATGCTCTCCCACGTGGCGTTGCATGCTCACCCTCATCCCGCTGCCGTTCTGGTCATTGGCGGTGGTGATGGCGGGACAGTGCGCGAGGTGCTCAAGCATGAGATGGTCAAGAGAGTCCTCCTTGTGGAGCTGGACAGAGATGTCATTGAAGCTTCCAGGGAATACCTGCCCACGCTGTCCTGTGGCTTTGCCGATCCCAGGGTGGAGATAGTGGAGGCAGAGGGGAGTGAGTTCCTCGCCCGAACAAGAAAGAAATTCGATCTCATCATCATCGACTCCACAGACCCTGTTGGCCCCGCTGCCTCTCTTTGCACCAGTCAATTCCTGTCCCGTTGCTTCTCCACTCTGAAGGCAGACGGGATGTTCGTCGCCCAGACCGAATCGCTTCATTTCCATCGGGACTTTGTTCGCGATGTACAGCATCGGTTGGCTGCCATATTCAATCTGGTGGATCTTTATGCCGTGCCGTTGGCCACCTATGCGGGCAACTGGTGGACCTTCTCCATCGCCTCCAAAGCGCACAATCCTCGGAAGCTGAGCCGGGAGCACCGTGTGCCCACTAAGTACTACGCAGCGGACGTTCACCGCCATGCCTTCCTTCCTCGGAGCCTGTACAAGAGGTTGATGGCTGATGGCCGATAATTCACGGACAGTTTCCGTGAGTGTCAGGTCTAAGGTCCGACAGCCATAGCATCTTCATGATAAGAGAGCCATTCACTCTCGATGTTGATGGGATTCCCGTTGTCGGCGAGCTGTTCAGCCCCGGACATGGAGAGAATCTGCCCGCACTCTGTATCTGTCACGGCATACCATCCGGCACACCAGCAGACCCAGGTGATGGAGGCTACCCTCACCTGGCCGCCCGTTTCTGCTCCGCGGGGTTCTGCACAGTCATATTCAATTTCAGGGGAACCGGGTCAAGCGGAGGCAACTTCGACATGATGGGCTGGACCAGGGACCTGGAAGCCGTCATCCATTCTCTTCGCCGCCGTCCTGAATTGGACAAATCCCGCATCTACCTCATGGGCTTCAGTGGTGGCGCAGCAGCGTCAGCATACGTGGCGGCTCACAACCATGCCATCGCCAGAGTTGTCCTCTGTGCCTGCCCCGCCGAATTCCGGAAGTTCACCAGTTCCCACAGAGACGACTTCTCTATCGAGCACTTCCGCCAGATCGGGCTCATCAGGGACAGCGATTTCCCCGGCTCTCTGGACGAGTGGCTTAGCAGCTTCAGAGAGGTTACTCCTGTTCGCTGGATCGATCGAATTACCCCCAGACCCCTACTGATACTGCAGGGCGAGAATGACGACCTTGTTGAGACGGAGCAGGCCTGGCGACTCTACGAGAAGGCACGGGAACCCAAAGAGATCGTCATAGTTGAAGGAGCGGGCCATAAGCTGCGACTGAGTGACAGGGCGATGTTCATCGCCCTGGAATGGCTATCGAAGGCATAGTCCGGCATATGTCGCAGCCATAATTACCTCTTGAAACTCGATCCAGTATGTGAGACACTCTAATTGGCCCGGCACTGCAGCCTGCGTGCCGGAAAGAATGTGGGGGAATTCAGAGGGAGGTGAGAGACATATGACTACGTTGACGAATCAGGACGCGAAGAAATGGTTGGCGGATGTGCCCGAGGAGTATGTGTTCTGGTGCTGTGATGGCCGCACGATGCGGAATATGCTGGAGCTTGCAGAGGCCCTCAACACCATGATGGATGAGGTCTTCGCTTATCACGCCAACCAGCAGAAGAACGACTTCAGCACCTGGGTCAGGGACATAATCAGGGATGACAGGCTGGCGGATGATCTGCTGCAGGTCTCCAGCCGAACTGCTGCTGCCGTTATCGTGACACAGAGGGCAGCCTCCCTCGGTGACAGCCTGAAGCCGGCGAAGAAGCCGCCCCGAAAGAAGCCCTACCGGAGCTCCTCACGCAAATAGAGGGATTGCCAGTACAAGCAGTGGCTACAGTCAGAAAGGCTGTCATCACCGCCGCCGGCTGGGGCATGAGGTTTCTACCGGTCACCAAGTCCCAGCCCAAGGAGATGTTGCCGCTCCTCAATAAGCCGCTGATACAGTACAGTGTCGAAGAGGCTGTGGCCTGCGGCGTCGCCCCCAGGCTG
>JAFNFZ010000027.1 GCA_017885485.1 Chloroflexota bacterium | reverse complement strand
TCTGACGGCGCTCCATCTCCTGCACTTCAACCAGACGATGCGAAAGAGTCCGCAAGGCGTCCTCAGCCTGTTTTCGTTCACTGATGTCGCGGGTCACTCCAAGGCAGCCTGTCGGCCGTCCATCCGGATCACGTAGGAATGTCACCCTATCCTCAGTCCATACGGTGGAGCCGTCCGCGCGTACCACTTCCAACTGCAGCGTCCATGACCGGTGGAGGTCTTTCTTGCGCCTTTTCTCGATGGCTAACTGCCTGGCGAAAACCTTCCTCGCCTTCTCCCGAGAGGCAGGAGTCAGAGACTCCTGGGCAGTATGCTCCATCGCCTCATCGACGCTCCGTCCCGTCAGACGTTCACCGGATAGGCTGATATAGACGCGCCGCCAGTTCATATCTGTCACCCAGATGACATCGGTTACGTTTTCGGCCAGCAGGCGGTACCGCCTCTCGCTGTCTCGCAGAGCCTCCTCCATCCTCTTGCGTTCAGTGACATCTATCAGCACCCCGTGGACTCCTACCACGCGGTTTCCATCGGAGATTGGCCGGTTGTAGACGCGGGACCAGCGCACTTCACCTGACCAGGGCAGCACTGTCCGGAATTCCAGTGTCTTGTTCTCGCCTGAGAGTGCCTTCCGAAAGGAGGCCATTGCCATAGGCAGGTCCTCTTTGTGGACGAAGAACGAGAAATGTGCATCGCCAAACTCCGCGGGACTGTGCCCATAGAACGACTCGATGGCAGGGCTCAGATAGGTTATTCTTCCTTTGACATCAGCAGAATAGATGACCGCATTGATATTCTCCACAAGACTTCGATATTTCTCTTCCGATTTGCGCAGCTCTTCATCAGCTTTCTTGCGCTCCGTAACATCTCGGGTCACCCCCATCAACTCGGCCACCCAACCGTCTGGCCCGTATAGCATGGTCACTCGTGTCTCTGTCCAAACCGTCGAGCCATCCTTGCAGAGCATCTCCAGCCCCATCGTCCCCAATTTGACAAGGCCAATTCGCTCCGGTTTCCTGCTGGACAATTCCTCTCCAACCAGCTTCAGGGCAACTTCGAGGGAAGCTGGGGTGAAGATCTCCTCCAGCCTCTGGGTCATCACCTCATCGACAGTGAACCCTCGCAGACGTTCAACAGAGGGGCTGATGTAAGTAAGACGCAGATTGGTGTCCATGACCCAGATGACATCTGTCACATTGTCAGCCATGAGACGGTATCGCCTCTCGCTTTCACGCAAAGCCTTGATCTCCAGGTCGCTTTCGGTCATCTCCCGAATGACATAGTAGTAGTCCTCGATGCCCCCGGGGCTGGCACGGTCCACGGTCACATCAAGGAGAGCGTCAATCTCAGCACCATCCTTCTTGTGCAGCTTCACCTGGCAGCCCCTGACACAGCCCTCCCTCTCCAACTGCCGTGTGAACCTCTGATAATCTATCGGCCAAACACACATTTCCCGCATGTCCATGGTCGCCATCTCATCTCTGCCATATCCCAGCAGGGATAGAGTTGCCTGGTTGACCTCAACAACCCTCCCACCAGGGTCTGTGATACAGAATGCATCCGCTGCGGCGTCGAAGAAGCTGCGGCAGTACTCCCGCCTCCTCTGCACCGTCCCTGCGCCCTGCTGGCGCTCCAGCCCGTCATCGCTTCTTTCACCTCTGCCCTTCATGTCTCTACCTCTCTAAGAACAGCTCAACCCCTCAATGCCGGGCGAAGATTCCCATGACACATGGACCGTCCCGTCATGATTCTACACCGGGGAGCGCTGAAGGACACGCTGGGAAAGGTGCCCCCCACAAGAGAACGAATCTGAGGGGTCCCTGGTTGGGCGCTGCTATTCCCCACAAGAAAGCAGGAGATAGAACCAGTCCCCCTTATCGTCAGAAAGGGGCAACCTCATCGCGAAGCCATTATCGGGCATACGTGACAGTCTGCACATCGCCTTCTGTCTCACACTGCCGCTATCCGATTCTACTCGCCATTGCCCAACAGGCCGGCCCGTCTTCTAGCGTCCCTGCCACTGCCTACCTGGAATTGTTGCCGATCTCCAGTTGCCCTTTGGCTGCCCGTCCTGCCTCCAGCAACGCCTCCAGCGCATCCTTCACCAGTTGCAGTCTTCGGCGATCCAGTGCCTTGAACATGATTACCACACGCTCGCCGGCCTTCAGCCACAATCCTGTAATGAGCTTGACTCCCTTCTCTGACAGGCGACACAAGACCACCCGCCGGTCATTTGGATCGCTCTCCCGCACTAGCATATCTCTCTCCACCAGACGATCCACCACTCCTGTTGCCGTGGCTAGACTGACCCCCAGCGAAGAAGCGATAACACTCATGCGAGCCGGTCCATTCAGGTACAGCAGCAGCACCACCTTCAACTGAGGCGTAGTCAGATCCAGACTGAGCCACTCTTTTGGCAGAATTGGGAAGAGCTCGCGGAATGCCTGTTCCGACAGCTTTAGGGTACTCTCGATAAGTTCATTCATCTCTGTATCAGTCTTTTTCATCTGGAGAACTCCACATTCAGATTTGTGTCAAGCATAACATACTCCTCAGCCAACCATTTGAGTCATACTAACTATTTAGTAATCTAGACAACTATCCAGGTATTGTCAACACCTTGCGCTTGACATAAATCAACCACTGCGGATATGCTCTCCTCCGGGACGTCTGCAGCAACAACCGCCACTGATATAGAATGTCCCGGGATGGGAAACCTGCACAATGGACAAGGCCAGGGCCATCAACACATTTCTAGAGAGAGTTGACCGTTTCAGCCAGATTGCTCTGATCACCGACAAGGAGATGGAGAACATCTTTGGAGAAGAGGTGACCATGGTTCTCACACAGATGGAGCATTTCATGACGGAGAACCGGACATGCTCTGATTGTGGAGGTGTGTGCTGCAGGGATATCGGCTGTGAGCTATACGCTGCCCAGTTCGGCCGGTGTCCCATCTACGAATACAGACCGATAGCCTGCCGGATGCATTTCTGTCATCGTCTTGATGACCCATACCGTCCTCTCATTATTGAGTTGAGAGACGTTTTCGTTGGCTGCCACAGTGCCATGGACTTCTCAGACAACTCAAACTTGAGATCGTTGGATAGTCCGCCTCTTGGAGAGGTGTGCCCTGAGTTCGTTGCGGCCGTCAGGTCATACACAGACCTGGTTCGCAACGGCAAGCTTCGTCCTGACCATGCCGCGCAGACGGTTTGTGGGGAAGCCGAGAGGTACCGGGGCCATTGTACCGCCAAGAGGCCACCGTTTGAGACTTCTCAATAGCCTCTTTCCAGACTGAGTTGTCCCGGAAACCAATGCACCCCCGGCGGGTCAGTCCATCTCACCTGAGACATCGGCTCTGCCACGCAGTCTCTTCTTCCGAGATTGCCTCTCCTTCTCTTCCCGCTGAGTCCCGACAGCCCCCGCCGGTGGTTTTGTTGTGATCCGTCGCCTTGTGGGACGACTGAGCTCCGTCAACCTCTTCTGAAGCCGCTCAAAGGCAATCTCTCTGTTCATCGCTTGGGAACGGCGCTCCGACGCCACGACTGTGATGCCAGTGGGGATATGAGTCAGGCGTACAGCCGTTTCCTTTCTGTTCTTTCTCTGCCCGCCCGGTCCGGGAGCTCGGTAAGTCTCCGTAATCACTTCTCGCTGCAGCATCTCCAGGTCGATAGCAGAGTACTCTCGACCAGTATCCCTGTCGTTCCCAACATTGCCGCTTGTTCCCATAGACCTGTCCCCGCAGCCTGATTCACGAACAGCGACTCGCAATCCGGAATGGCCTAAAGATACGTGCTGCACAGGCTGCCCGGCTCAATTCTATGGAAATGGACCAAGGTATTCAATGATCGGTAGGGTGGCAATGTGGTCCAGATCCTCCTTGTTATCTGGATCATGGGAAATCAGCGTATGCGCTTGACAA
>JAFNFZ010000026.1 GCA_017885485.1 Chloroflexota bacterium | reverse complement strand
GAACCACCAGCCCCCACTTCATGGCTGTCTGCAGCGCCTTATGCAACACCACATGTTGATACCTCACGGAGCGCGGGCTAAGCCCGTTGCTGAGCTTCGAGGCGTAGTGCTTCTGCAGATGCTCCGGCCTTAGCTGCGTTAACGCTATCGCACCCAGATCAGGTATCAGGTGAACCCGTGCTATGCTCTCATACCGCTCGAAACCGCGCGGCGACAAGTTGGGCCTCACATACTCCTCTAACCACCTTCGAAGATAATCCGACACAGTGGTCTTGCTCGGCTTAACGAAAGCCCCCGTATCCAGCCGGTGTAGCAGCTCCGCAAGACGCCTTTCGGCGTCCTTTCTGGTCCCCCTGACCGTGACCCACTGCTGCCTGCGCTTACCCGTTTCTGGGTCAGCCCCCAGGTCGACGACTATGGTATAGCTATCCTTGGCCCTCCTCGTTATGTGTCCTCTCATGTTGTACCTCCTGCGCCTATATCTTACTGCATGGAATCTTGACCACCAGATGGTGCGACAAAACCCCCTTGTTCCACTAGAACATATGTACTACTATATCATTCTCATAATGCCCTGTCAACACCAACAAGGACACAATGGAACTAGAAAGATTGACCCTTACTGTTGAAGAAGCTGGAGAGCTTCTAGGCATCAGCCGCGCGCTGGCCTATGAAATGGCCCGCACCGGCCGGCTGCCGACCCTCCGCTTCGGCAAGAGGATCGTCGTCCCCAAGAAGGCAATCGAGAGCATGCTGGAACGCCCTGTCCCCAGCATCGCCCGCGACCAAGCCTGATCACACGCGGCCCTGATTGGAGACATGCACTCTTGCCAGGTGGAACTTGTCAGCAGGAGCTCTCCGCACACGGACACGGAGGTGTAATGACTATGCCCGACGACGAGCTGACCACAGACGAGAAGCAGGCTCTCCTCAAACACTGGCTGGACAGAGGCAAGCCCACCATCACCCTGGGCCAAGCCCGGTGGTTTAACCTTCGGGCCTTGCTCTATTCCAGCGACACGTATGTGGCGCAACGGCGCCGCGATCACACGCCTGCGCTCCGCCAGCTTCTCGCCCGCTGGAACAGCAACCACACGGAGGTACCAAATGAAGGTGAAACTATTGAAGTACGCCCTCGAGAACAAAAAACATAGCCTGGCCGCCCACGCTCTGGTCTACGCCATGGTAAAGGTCAAGGCTGAGGAAAATGGCAAAAAGAGGCGCCCCCAAAGGCAATCAAAACGCTCGTAAGCACGGCTTCTACAGCCGGGCACTGACCGAGGCCGAAAAGGTTGACCTCGAGGAAGCGTCCCTCATTGAAGGCATTGATCAGGAGATCGCCTTCCTCCGGATGAAGCTTAAGGAACTCGCGGAGAACTCCCCCGAGCGCATTGACCTTCATTTCGAAGCGGCCAACACCATAGCCCGCCTCATCAGGACCCGGTATCAGATATCAAAGGGACAGAAGAAGTCGCTGAAGGAAGCCATCCACAAGGTTCTCACCGAGGTGGCCCTGCCCCTGGGCATCGGCATCGGCGCCGGAGCTCTGAAGAAATGAAACTCAGACCCTACCAACAGGAAGTCGCCCGGGCCGTCTTGGAGAGCATCCAGGGCAGCAAGGGCCTCACACTCTCCGTCGAAATCGCCAGGCAGGGAGGCAAGAACGAGCTCTCAGCTCACCTGGAAGTCCTGCTACTGACGCTCTTCATGTCCATAGGCGGCAGCCTGGTTAAGTGTTCACCGACCTTCAAACCCCAGACGGTCATATCGATCGCCAGGCTTAAGGACAGGCTTGACGAGTTCGGTTATGACCGTCTTTATCGCACGGAGATGGGGTATATCATCTGCCTGGCAGCCGCCAGGGCCGTATTCCTCTCGGCCGAGGAACACGCATCCGTCGTTGGACACACCGCCGACATTCTCCTCGAAATCGACGAGTCGCAGGACGTCAGCAAGGAGAAGTACACCAAGGAGTTCCGGCCCATGGGCTCCTCTACCAACGTCACCACCGTCCACTACGGTACGACCTGGGACGATTCTACCCTGCTGGAGGAAGTTAAGCAGCTCAACCTCGAGATGGAAAAGAAGGACGGCATCAAACGCCACTTCCGCTACGACTGGCAGGAGGTGGCCAGGCACAACCCCGACTACCAGGCCTACGTAGAGGGGGAGCGAGCCAGGCTGGGCGAGGATCACCCCCTGTTTCGCACCCAGTACCTTCTATTGCCCATTAAGGGAGGGGGAGGATTCCTAACCCGGCAGCAAATCCTAAGCATGCTGGGTAGCCATCCTAGGCTAAACGAACCGGACGAAGGAAAGACCTACATCGCCGGCATCGACTTGGCCGGCGAGAGGGAGGAGACCAAAGAGGAAGCCCTCACAGCCAGCCGACAGAAGCTGGACTCCACCGTCATCACGATCGCCGAAATCGACACCATCCAGCGGCCCACCTCTACCTTAGCCGAGCTGGGCATTAAGGTTGTCGAGCACTACCAGTGGACCGGCACGCCACACAGTCAGCTCTACCCTCTCATAGTACAGACCCTCAGGAAGTGGAAATGCCAGAAGGTACTGGTCGACGCCACCGGAATCGGACAGCCAGTTGCCAGCTTCCTGCGGAAAGAGCTCGGCAGCAGGGTCACCCCTTTCACCTTCACCCAGAAAACCAAGAGTGATATGGGCTTCGAGCTACTCTCCCTCGTCAACAGCGGCCGCCTCAGACTCTACTATCAGGACGGCTCGAACGAGTACCGGGAGTTGCTAACGCAGCTCGAAAAAGCCCGCTCACAGTACCGACCCAATCAGACCATGAACTTCTACGTCGATCCCTCAGAGGGACACGACGACTTCCTGGTGAGCCTCGCCCTGGTCGCAGAGGCAGCCAGAGACTTCACCCCCAGGTCAGCCAAAGGAGGCCTCAGAGATGAATGAATTCGTACCATCCCAGCTAAACCGCATGGACAGTACCCGCCTGGCAGCCTATAAGACCAACCTCGACTTCTATAACGGCAGCCAGTGGCAGCAGACATCGCGCAACCGACAGCTGGTGTTCAACTACGCCAAGGTCACCATAGACAAGGTCACCAGCTTCCTCACCCAGGGACTGGGCTTTGCCTGCTACCCAACCAAGGACACCCCCGACCTCCAAGCCCGGGTCCGCACGGCGGAGCAGATACTCCGCCAGGCATACGACCAGAACAACGTCCACCAGCTCGACTACGAGACAGAGATCGACGCAGCCGTCCTGGGCGACGCCTGCTATAAGGTCATATGGGACACCGACGACAAGCGCGTCCGCATCACCGCCCCCGACGTCGCCGGCATCTTCGCCTGGTGGCTGGGAGACGACTGCAGCCGCGTCTGGCGAGTCGCCTCCAGGTACACGCTCACCCAGGACGAGATCTCGATACTTTACGGTCAGAGCATTGCCAACAAGCAGGCAACCATGGTCGAGCTCTGGACCGCCAAGGACTTCTCCCTCTACCTGGACGACGCCCTCATAGAGTCCAAGCCCAACCCCTACGGATTCATCCCCTTTGTCATCTTCCCCAACGTCAAGAAGCCCAAGCAGTTCTGGGGCGAGTCCGATATCCCCGTCCTGGTCATGCCGCAGCGGGAACTCAACAGAGCCTTGAGCCAGTTGTCCCGGATACTTGAGCTGTCAGGCAACCCCATCGCCGTCCTCGAGAACGTGGCCTCCGCGGAGGACATCAAGGTCCAGCCCGGCGCCCTGTGGGAGTTACCCGAGGACGCTAAGGCTTATCTCCTGGACTTGCTGCAGGGAGGCGGAGTCCGCCTCCACATAGACTACATCGACACCCTCTACCGGTCCCTGCACGATATCTCAGAAATGCCCAGGGCAGCCTGGGGAGGCATAGAACGAGACCTCTCCGGGACGGCCCTTAGAATAGAACTCAGCAGTCTTATTCAGAAGGTCATCCGGAAGCGCACCATCCGCACCAACGCCTACCACGAGCGCAACAACATGATTCTGCAGCTCGCCGAGAAGTACACCGGCCAGACCTTCGAAGGAATGAACCACAGAGTACTCTGGGGCCCGGTCCTGCCCCAGGACGTTACCGCCCAGGCCCAGACCGAACAGGTCCTGGTCCAGACGGGAGTACACTGCAGAAGGACCGCAATGGACGAGATCGGGATCCAGGACCCCGACGACGAGTTCGACAGGTGGTTAGCCGAGAGGAAGAAGATCCTGGAAATGAATCAGGAGTTCAGGGCACAGTCCACGAGAGGCGGAGCGAGAGAGAGAGCGATCGCCTCAGAAATGGAAGTGCCTGAGTAATAACTCAAAAAAGGAGTAACTATGCCACCAGAAGAAAAGAAACAGCCCGAGCAAACACCGGCGGCGCCGCCCGAACCAAACGGAGCACCCACCGTCGACGAGTTGGCCATCATCAAGGCCGAGCTGGAGGAAGAGAAGAAGGCCAAGGCAGCCATCCAGACAGCCCTCGCCGACAGGGACAAGCGCATCACCGAGCTCCAGGCCTCCGTCTCAGCAGTACAGCAGGCCGGCGAGACGGCCATGGCCGAGCTCACCACCCTCAAGGACGTCCACTCGAAGGCAGTGGCCAAGTACCTCGGCGCCGTCAAGCTCGCCAACCCGACCATCCCAGGAGACGTGATCACCGGCGGCAGCATCGACGAGATCGACGGCTCAGTAGCCAAGGCCTTATCCATCGCCACCGCCGTCAAGGCCACCCTCGAGGCTCAGGCTAAAGAGACCAAAGTCCCCGCGGGAGCACCCACTAGGGGCGAGATATCCACTGAGGGGCTTTCCCCCAGGGAGAAGATCGCCGCTGGAATCCATCAAAAAGGAGGAACTAGCTAACCATGACCAT